>JADFOF010000190.1 GCA_022563015.1 Planctomycetota bacterium | reverse complement strand
GCGCGGACGGCTTCGGCTACCGGCCCGCCAAGGACGGCACCGGGCTCATCAAAGTCCCGCACAGCGGAAACGTCGTCATCGGTAACGACGTCGAGATCGGAGCCAACTCCTGCATCGATCGCGCCAAGTTCGGCTCCACGACCGTCGGCGACGGCACGAAGATCGACAACCTCGTCCAGATCGCGCACAACTGCCGCATCGGACGCGCCTGCGTCATCTGCGGGAGCAGCGCGTTGGCCGGCTCGGTCACCCTCGGCGACGGCGTTGTCATCGGTGGCGGCGCAATCATTATCGACAACACCACCATCGGCGACGGAGCACGCATCGCCGCCGGCGCGGGCATCCGCAAAGATGTCGGCCCCGGCGAATCATGGATGGGCTCGCCCGCACGACCCAATCGCGAAACCCTCCGAATCCAGGCCATACTCCATCGCATCGGTCGCGGCGAGAACCCCTTTCGCGACAAGCCGGGCGACCCCGAATGACTCGCCGGTCGCTCCGATCGGACGCGACCATCACGGGCGTCGGCCTGTTCACCGGCGCCGACTGCACCGTGCGCCTCGCGCCCGCCGAGCCCGGCCGGGGCATCGTGTTCGTCCGCGCCGGCACGCGCGTCCCCGCCCGCGCTGACGCGATCGCGCACCAGCCCGTCCATCCCGATCTGGCCGACCACGCCCCACCAAACACCACCCTGCTCGCCGGCAACACCACAGTCGCCACCGTCGAGCACCTCTTGTCCGCGCTGGCGGGGCTCGGCGTCACCGACGCCACTGTCGAGCTCGATGGCCCCGAGATCCCCATCGGCGACGGGTCCGCCCGCGCGTTCGTGGACGCGATCCGAGAGGCGCAGGTGTGCGATCTTGACGCGAAAGTCCAACCCGTTGTCGTCCGCGACGAGATCGTCGCGCGCGACGGCGACGCGTGGATCCGCGCACAGACGACCCAGCACGGCACGTCGTACGCCTACGAGTTGGACTACGGCCCGGGCTCGCCGATCGAGGCGCAGTCGGCCGCGTGGGCCGGCGACGCCGACGAATACGCACAGCACATCGCCCCCGCCCGCACGTTCTCGCTCCGGGACGAAGCGCAGGCCATGCGGTCGCTCGGCCTGTTCTCGCGCTTCACACCCCAAGACCTGCTCGTCATCGGCGCCGATGGCCCGATCGACAACGCCTGGCGATTCGACAACGAGCCCGCCCGCCACAAGCTGCTCGACCTCATCGGCGACCTCGCCCTCGTCGGCGCCCCGATCATCGCGCAGATCACGGCCCACAAGTCCGGCCACGCGCTCAACCACGAGATGGCCCGCCGGCTCGCAGCGCTCACCCGCTGAACGGAAACACCGCCGGCGGAATCACCGCGCACAGCGCAGACACCATCAGCGTCAGCGGCACGCCCAGCCGAAGATAATCCGTGAACCGATACCCACCCGGCCCGAGCACCATCATGTTCGTGGCGAATCCGATCGGCGTCATGAAGCTGCACGCTGCCGATGCCATGAGCGTCACGACGAACGGCTCGGGGCTCACGCCCAGTGATTGGGCGATCCCGATCGCGATGGGAAACATGAGCACCGCCGCGCCCTTGTTCGTCACGAGTTGGCACACGCCGTTCGTCACCAGCGCGAACACGAACAGCGCCCCGTGGTTGCCCAGGGGCTCGATGATCCAGAGCAGCCCGCCCGCCAGCAGATCCGCCGTCCCGCTGCCGACCATCGCCTTTCCAACCCCCAGCGCCGCCCCGATCACCAATAGCACCTGCCAGTTGATGTTGGCCCGGGCGCTCGTGCCCGTGCAGCATCGGCTGAGGACCATGAGCATGGCGCACAGCATGGCGGCGGCCAGCGGCGGCACACCACCCGCCGGCAGTGAGAGCCCCGTCACGGACGAGATCCCCGCGAAGATGGTTCCCGTCGGCAGAACCAGCAGCGCCACCAGCAACCCGAGAATCCCGAACGCCACCCACGCCCGCTCGTGCCACACCTGCGTCACGCCCTCCACGTTCGACACGAGATAGAAGTCCTGCGAGTTGCGGTACGCGCCCACGAACCCGCTGTGGGTGAGCAGCAGCAGCGTGTCGCCCGCGCGGAGCGTGATGTCGCCGATCTTCCCCTCGATCCGCTGCCCGTTGCGGTGCACGGCGATGATCGCCGCGTTGTACCGCGTGCGGAATCGCGCCTCGCGCACCGTCTTGCGGACCAGGGGCGAGCCGTGGCTCACCACCGCCTCCACCACCGAACGCTCGCGCCGAGCCGCGTCAACCTTGCGCACCTCTTGCGTGGCCGGCTCGAGCCCGCGCGTCGTGAGCAGATCCACCACCGACTCCACCACGCCCGCGAACACGAGCCGATCCCCCGCCTCGATCCGCTCGCCCGGCGCGACCGCGGGCAGGCGGTCGCCCGCACGCTCGATCTCGACCAGGTACAGCCCGGGCAGGCTGCGCAGACCCGCCTGCTCGATCGATTGCCCCACGATCGGGCTCTTCGCGCCCACCAGCGTCTCGACCATGTACTCGCGGCCGCCGGGCTCGATTCGGCCCTCCCGAATCCGGTCGGGCAGCAGCTTGCCGGCCGCCAGCGCGATGAAACCGATCCCGCACACCGCCGCCGGAAGACCGACCACCCCGATCCACCAGAACTGCTTGGGCATCGAAGGCCGCGACAGCCCCAGCTCGTGCACCAGCGACCCGGCCTGCTGCGCGTCGAAGTACGTCAGGTACATCCCGTTCACGACCAGGTTGGTGCTGGTCCCGATCAACGTGCACGACCCGCCGAGGATCGCCGCGAACGACAGGGGCATGAACAGCTTGGACGGGCTGATGCGCAGCGTCTTCGCCCACGTGCCGACGATGGGCATGTACATGGCCACGATCGGCGTGTTGTTCATGAACGCGCTCATCGCCGCCACCGGGACCATCAGCCTCAACTGGGCCGCGCCCGACGACGCCGGCCGACCCAGCAAGCGCCCGGCCAGCCACGACATCGCTCCCGTCTCCGTCAGCCCCGTCGCCACCACGAACAGCGACGCGATCATCAGCAAGGCCGGGTCCGCGAAACCGGACGCCGCCTCGCGCGGCGATATGACCCCCGCCACCAGCAGCACCGTCAACGAACTCAGCATCGCCGTGTCCGGGCCAACGCGATTCGAGACCAGCGCCGCCGCCAGCAGCGCCAGCGTCCCCAGTGTCACGACAATCTCGAAATCCACGTCGGCCTCCTGCCCGCGCCCCGGCCGCGCCGGACGATAGAGTCGCCACGCCCGATCATCGGCACGCCACGCACAATTGTTGAGCCCCCCGTATCATCGCTCCAACCCCAGTGCGGAAGAACGATCGTGGAAGACCTGGTCAACCTCAACAACGCCGCCGCCCTGCTCGCCGAGATGCTCAACCTCGCCGCCCCCCGTGCAAGGGCGCTCCGCGCCGCGAAGCGCTAGCGCGGTTCCCATAGCGCGCATACGAGCCGCGACCGGCAGGGAGCGGTGGTTCGACGACCCCTCTCGCGATGGTTACGCCCCAGAGCACTCCCTCCCGGTCGTGCCTCGTCTCGTCTGCACGTCCTGAGGCGCCGGGTCACTCTCGGCGGAACTGCTCGGCTTCGAGCTTGCGCGCCTCCGCCTGCCGATAGCGCGTTCGGACGACCGGGAACAGCCCGCCCATCACGAAACTCAGTATCCCGCCGCCCAGCAGCAGCGGGTAGTAGACGAGGTACGGCTGGCCGGTCGAGACCGCGACGATCCCCGCGATCAGCACGGCCACCCCGAAGCCGACCAGGGCGAGATGGATCGCCAGCATCGGCCGACGCCCGATTCCCTTGGGCGCGAGCATGCTCACGAGCGTGCCGTACACACCCCCCATGACCCCGATCGCCGAGCCCCCGATCGCTCCGATCAGGATCGCTGTCTGCTGGTCCCACCATGGTGTCATGACTGGTCTCCCTTATCTGGCGAATTACATACTTGACAAACCCAACCACAAGGGGTGGGTGTTCGGCATCCGATTGGAGCACTCCGATATTTGGGGCCGTGCCACTGGGTTTTCCACAAAATACCCACTAACAAATCAGAGGCTTGTCCCACAAGAGTCGTCCGGTATACACTCCATCAGGCAGAGGAGGACCGGCCAGTATGGCTGGGGTAAGCCAGAGTCGCGGGAACTGCGATTGTGCCGCCTTGTGGTTAGGGTGGTGTTCTGCCGATCGGGCTTTTCTGTCCGGATCGGGGGTCCTGCGACCGATCAAACCTCAACGGACTGTCTGCGAATGGTGCTGAAGACGGGCATCCGTCTCGACGAAACACCACCAGCGGTATCAGTGTCGGTGCCTCTGAAACGTGAGGATCATGGAAGCTGAAGCACAAAAAAAACGCGAAGTCGAATTGTCCGAGGGGGGTGAGGGTCGCATTTTGTGCACCACAGAGGACTTCCACAGGTTCGTCATCAAAGAGTCCGAGGCGGTTCGGGCGTGCCTGAAATCGGAAGTCGATAAGTCCAAGGATCAGGAGATGACGGACACGATCGAGTTGACTTTCCGTCGAATCCAGAGCTGGTGCGAGGAGTGGCAAGATCGTGTCCAGGAGTGCCAGATCTCTCCTCGGACCACCGACTTCATCGTGGTCGTGGTCGCAAAAGACCAGGACGACGATGGCAGCCTGCACGATCACATGGTAGACCTGGACCTGCAGCTGTTTGACATGGAATCTCGTCTGAATCTATACTTTCTGATGCTGCGGCAGTCGGAGGCCGATGGCATCGATTCGTTTGTTACTCCTGAAAAGTCCAGGATCCTCTTCCGTGCCAACGCAACATCAGCACGCCAAGGCCGCCGACGAGCATCTTGAAGCTGCCGATCGTGCCTTGGATAAGGACCCTGGCTGGTCGGCAGTGATGCTGTTTTATGCTGCACTTCACAGGCTCGAAGCCGCGTTTAACAAGACAGCCGGCCACGAAATCAATCATCGTCGCTACTCCGCCCCATTCAGCGGAGATCGTTGAGATCAAGACCCTCTGCTTTCTATGCTTCTGCATGTTCTACGACTCGCTGGGGCAGCTAACAAGCGTACGCCGAAGGGCTTCCGAAAGCGCGCAAATAGACTTCACTCGCATATATTTCCCGCACACCGCCGAATGCCGGCGTCTGATCATGACGCGACAAAACCTTCGCAATCTCATCGAGTAGAACAACGATCCACTTGCTCCTGACAGTGACGGACACTGGCTTGGCCATGGTGCGGCCTGCCGTCCTTCATCTTTGTGATCTAGCGGAGTTCAGATCAAGCGGCACGGATGCTCATGTCCGGCAGACCATCCAGTTGCCAAGAACCAGTAAATCCATCTTGGTGCGCAGGAAGCAATCGATCGCCTCCTTCGGGCGGCAAACCACCGGCTCGTTCTCATTGAAGGACGTATTCAGGATCATCGGCACTCCCGTCTCCTCACGGAAGGCATCGATCAGGCGGTGATAGCGCGGGTTTTGTGTCGCCGTGACCGTTTGCAGCCGTCCCGATCCGTTGACATGGGTCACCGCCG
>JADFOF010000189.1 GCA_022563015.1 Planctomycetota bacterium | reverse complement strand
GCGCCTGAGCGTCGAAAGCGATCATCCTGGAACACGTTCCTCCAGGCTCACTTCGAATCGATCGCTGCGACAGATTTCTTCACCGTCGAGATCTGGACTCCTGGGGGTCTGATCCGGTATTGGGTGCTCTTCGTCATCGATCTGCCGACTCGCCGCATCGAGGTCGCCGGCATCAGCGAGGCGCCCTGCGGATCATGGACCGAGCACGCGTTCCGATCGCTGATCGACGACTTCGACGGTTTTTTGATAGGCAAGCGATACTTGATCCACGACCGGGATCCTCTGTTCACCACTGCCCTCGACAGCCTCCTCCGATCCGCCGGCGTCCGCGCGATTCGGCTGCCACCGCGCAGCCCGAACCTGAATGCGTTCGCGGAACGCTTTGTCCGTTCGATCAAGGAGGAGTGTCTGAATCGGATGATCATCTTCGGCGAGCAGCGGCTGCGAGATGTTGTCGATGAGTATGTCGAGCACTATCACCTTGAGCGTCCGCACCAGGGAATTGGGAATGTCCTGATTCAGCCATCCGGCGCATTGCCGTGCATGGATGATCCAGTTGCTTGCCGTAATCGGCTCGGTGGGCTCTTGCGGTCCTATCAGAGGATTGCAGCATGAGCCGAGTTTTTACACCCTACGCCCAGCGATCAGTGTGGCCAGTATCTGGAGTGCCGGATTCATGAAGCCACGATACCGGTCCCCAGGTGGGCATGTCGCGTCCCGACAGCTTCTCCTCAAGTCCTAGAAACCCTTGCAGGCCGGCCGTTTCCGAGGTAGGCTGAGTATTGGAACGATACGGGCAAGTCCCTACGGACACCCCGCCACAAACGCGTCCTGGAAGCACAGAAAATCGAAGATGTCGCAGACCGGGTCGGGATCGCAGTCGCAGGCGTACGGCTCGCCGGCGACGAAGCTGTTCTGGAAGCAGAGGAAGTCGAAGATGTCGAGCACGCCCGCACCTGTGGACTGGTCGCAGTCGGCGTAGCAGAGGCAATCCCAGATGGCGAGTCGGCCAGAGACGCGGCTCCCGGCTGTGATAAACCTCCCCCCCGCGACGAGTTGGCCGTTCGGCTTCGTCAGCAAGTCATGCACGGAGGAACTCATCCCGCCGCCCATGTCGTTCCAAACGCTCCCGTCCCAACGCGCGATGTGCTTCGTGGTCACACCTGCAGCGCTGGTGAAACCGCCGCCCGCGATCAGGTCACCGTTGGGCAGCCGCGCCAGGGCGATGACTCCTCCCTCGAGTCCGCTCCCGAGCGGGTGCCAGGTGCTGCCGTCCCAGCGTGCGACGTGGTTTGCGGCGACGCCGCCCACGATCGAGAAAGAACCGCCCGCCACCAGGTCGCCGTTGGGCAGTGTTAGCACCGCCCCGACGCCGCCATTCAAGACGCCGCCGACAGCACGCCAGGCGCTCCCGTCCCAGCGGGCGATCGACACGCCGCCTGGCACTGAAAAGCCGCCCGCCGCCACCACATCCCCGTTGGGCATCGTGGTGAGTTCGGATACGACGCGATCCAGCCCGGCGCCCATGGGACTCCATGCGTTTCCATCCCATCGAGCTATTCTCCTGGCGGCGACGCTTCCAGCGATGTCGAAGTTACCGCAGGCGATCAGGTCGCCATTTGGAAGCGTTGTGAACGATCGCACTCTACTACCATTCGTCCCATCCCCCAAGGGATGCCATGTGCTGCCATCCCAGCGCGCGATGTGGTTTGCGACCCGGCCATCAGCGGTGGTGAAAAGGCCCCCCGCCACGAGGTCACCCGAGGGCAGTATTGCCAAATCGAGCACGGCGTCGTTCATCCCACCGCCGAGGGGCTGCCACGCGACGCCGTCCCAGCGGGCGATGTGGTTCAAGGGAATCCCGCCCGCCGCGTCGAAGACTCCGCCCGCGGCCAGTTCGCCGCCGGGCAGTATCGCCAGGGCGTTGATATGGACGCTATACCTCCCGACACCCCCCAGACCATTGCCCAGCGGAGCCCACTCGCTTCCGTTCCAACGGGCGATGTAACTGACTGGCGTGCCGCTGGCGCTCTCGAAATCGCCGGCTGCGACGAGATCGTCGTTGGGAAGGGTCGCGAGCGCAAACACCCTTTCGCTCGTGCCGCCGTCGAGTCCGCTCCACTGCGGGATCCCGGCGTTTCCGCCCCAGAGAGCGACATGTCTTACCGTAGCGCCCCCGGCGGAGTAGAAATCGCCTCCGACAGCGAGGTCGCCGTCGCGAAGGACCGTCAAGGCTCGCACCGTGCCACTCGTCCCGACGCCCAAGGGGCTCCAATCGCTTCCGTTCCAGCGAGCGATGTTGCCGACCGGCACGCCGCCGGCCGTGTCGAACAAGCCCCCTGCGACCAGATCACCATTGGGCAATGTGGCGAGCGCGGACACCGCACCGTTCATTCCGCTACGCAGCGAGATCCAACCGCCGCCATCCCAACGGGCGATGTTGTTCGCAGGCTCGCCGCCCATTCTGGTGAAATAGCCCCCCGCCACCAGGTCGCCGCCTGGCAGCGTCGCCAGGCTCATGACCATGCCGTTCGCCCCTCCAGCCATCGAGTTCCAGGCAGTTCCGTCCCAGCGGGCGACGTGCATTACCCTGACGCCGCCGGCGAAGTCAAACGATCCGGCCGCGATCAAATCACCGTTTGGCAATCCCGCCAGAGCGAGCACTCGAAGCCCATACAGCGCCCCACCGGCGACCCCATCGCCCAGCGGCGCCCAGTTGCTCCCGTCCCATCGTGCGATGCAATTCGCGGGCACGCCTCCGGCGGTGGTGAAGCTGCCTCCCGCGACAAGATCGCCGTTGGGGAGCGCCAGCAGCGCATGAATGACGCCATCCGTCCCCGAGCCCAACGCGCTCCACGAACCGGCGGTGGGATCCCACGCGACGATGTTGTTCGCGAGTGTGGTGCCGGCGACGGTGAAGGATCCACCGATGACCAGTCGGGGCTGTTCCGGCCCAGGGCCGTCGGGATCCCACATTGTGATCGCCCGGGAATTGTCATCCAAGCCCACCGCCCCGCTTCCGGGGAGCCACTCGGGTTCGCATTGTGCCGCGACGTGGGCAGCAGCCAGCATGGACACGACGAGCGCCGCTTTGAACTCCTGAGACCTGCTCGCATATGGCCTCATCGCGTGTCTCCTTGTCGATTCGCGTTGCCTGGCTGAGGCGAGCCCAGGTCGACGCGGGGTCTGTCTAGGGGCAGCCGGCGACGAAGGCATCCTGGAAGCACAGAAAGTCGAAGATGTCGCAGGCGGGGTCGGGATCGCACCCGCAGGCGTACGGCTCGCCGCTCACGAAGCTGTTCTGGAAGCAGAGGAAGTCGAAGATGTCCAGCACGCCCAGGCCCGTCGTCTGGGTGCAGTCCGGGTAGCACGGGCGGCAGGCCTCGAGCAGCGAGAGCCCATTGTGGCTCCGCGCCAGCGCGACCTTTCCGAAGTCGTCGGCCGCGACATCACGGGCCTGGTACGGCGCGTCGAACGTCCCGACCAAGCTGACGGCGTTCGGATCGCTCACGTCGAAGACCCACAATTCGGTCGGGGTGACCAATGACGCGTACAGCAGATCGCCGCTGACGGCAAGGTCCATGACCCGGGGCAGGGGTGGGTTCCCAATGACGATGGGATTGGCCGGGTCGCTCAGGTCGATGATCGCGCCGGTCCCGCCCAGCCGGACCGATACGTAGCCGATCCCGTTCTCCAGCACGACCTGGTCGGGCCGCGACAACAGGGAACTCACAACGCGCGGCGAGTTGGGATCGCTCACGTCCAGGACATACAGCGTGTCGGCCGCGACCAGCGCGATCTCGCCCTCGATCGCCACGTCTTGAGGGCGGACGTACGGGGGCAGCGTTAGCGCCTGTGACACGACCGGCCGCGTCGGATCAGACAGGTCGAACACGACAACGCTGGAGGGATTGCTCCAGCTGGCGCCGATGCCGACCGAACCGTCCACGTCGATTTGAAATAGAAATGGAACAGGGGTGGTGGAGATCAGTGCCGGGCCCGTCGGGGGCGACAGATCGTAAACCCGCAGGCCGGGATCTGCGCTCAGATAGGCGAGTTCGTCTTGGATGCGCACCTTCGAGCCAAGACCCCAGAACCCGCCCACCGATCCTGTCCTGACGGGAAGGCGGGGATCGGACACATCGTAAAAATACGCGCCGGTGTCGGAGGTGAAGACGAGGTGGTCGCCCTCCACATCTGCTGCAAACACCCGTCCTACCGACTGGTACGTGCCGACAACCGCCAGCGTCGGATCCACGCTGACCGCCTTGAGCGCATGTTCGTCGAGCATCAGCGCCCCCCGCCCGCTCGGTGCGACGCTCCACGGTCCCCAGCCGACGGGATTGCCCAGGGACATCGGCTGCGAAGGATTCGACACGTCGAAGGCGAGCAGCGCGCCGTACGCCTCGTACTCGACGCTGCCAAACAGAATGTCGCCCGCCAGCTCGATCTCACCGGGGTACCACGACCAGTGGACTGCGCCCCCGATGATCGACGGCTGGTACGGGTTGGACGTGTCGTAGATATCAAGTACCATGAAGTTGAAGACGCACGCGATCGAGCCGTTGCACGCCAGGTCCTCCGCGTATTGCGACGTGCCGACGATCGACGCGGACTTCAGGTCGGCCGGATCGGACGCGTCAATGAACCAGACCTGGCTGCCACCGCCGCTGCTGACCAGCGAGCACCCGACCACACCGCCGCCGGCGGAGAGGTACGCCCGTGTCGAGTCCGGCCCGTCGATCGAGTCGAGCACAACCGGGCGGGCCGGATCCGCGATGTCGATGGAAACAATCGTCGTGGCGGGGCGCGCGTACCCGTACACGAGGTAGACGGTCGAGCCGTCTACGGCCGGGCGATCCCAGGCCCTCTCGCCGGCGAAGGGCGTCACGGCGCCGATCTGGATCGGCGAGGTGGGGTCGGAAAGGTCGATGACGCGCAGCTCGTCGTCCACGAGCACCAGCGCGATGGAGCCCGCCATTCGATGGCCTCTGACACCCTCCAGACCTTCGAGCCGCCCAACCTGCACCAGGTCGGTCGGGTCCGACACGTCCATCACCAGGAGCCGGTTGGCGACGCTGACGATGGCGATCTGACCGTTGCTCGAGACGGAGGCGAACGCGCCGCCCAGACGTGCAAGCTCCTCGAGGGAACAGGGCGGTGGCTGTGCCGCGCACTCAACCGCTAGCGCCACACCCACCAACACCGTGAATCGTTTCAGCCGCATGAGGCGATCCTCCAATCCTCAGCTCGAGACGGACTCCCCCGGCAACGACCGCTCGGCCGACGCCATGAATCCTAGGGGCAACCGGAGACGAACGCGTTTTGGAAGCACAGGAAGTCGAAGATGTCGCAGGCCGGGTCGGGATCGCAGTCGCAGGCGTAGGACTCGCCGAGCACGAAGCTGTTCTGGAAGCAGAGGAAGTCGAAGATGTCGAGGGTGCCGTTGCCGTCGCAGTCGGGGTAGCAGGGTTGACCCGACGTAATCGTGAACGACTCGCCGGCGTTGTTGGTAAAGACGGCG
>JADFOF010000188.1 GCA_022563015.1 Planctomycetota bacterium | reverse complement strand
CAGCTGCCCCTTGGGATCAATCCGATCCTTGAGAACCTGGATCAGCTGATCCATCACCCTGCCCGGATTCCTCTCGCTCTGACCGATCTGCACGGCGTAGACGAGCGTCACACCGCCGCTGAGATCCTTGCCCAGCCGCAACGTCTTGGCCGGCGGGTACGTCGAGAACACCGCGAGCCCGAGCACCGACAGGATCAGAATCGATCGAACCAGGAATTTTCGCATCAGCGTGAATCCAGCGGTGTGGTCGGGTTGGGGGCGAAGGACCGGCACTCACACCGGCGGATGAATCGACGCCGCACTCTAGGAGACCGAAGCCTCCTCCAGTTCCTGCGACGATTCCGACGACTCCGAGGCCGACGATCGGAGCACCTGCTGCACAGCCGACCGGGCGAACCGGATCTTGGTGTTCGACCCTTCGTCAACCTTGAGCACGATCTCCTCGTCCTTCATCTCGGTGATGACACCGATGATCCCGCCCTGCGTCTGCACCCTGTCCCGCTTCTTGAGCCCCGAGATCATCGCCTTTCGACGCTTGCGCTCCTTGCGCCCGCCCATCGACGTGATGAAGATGAACAACAACAGAATCGGGAGCAGCATCAAGAAAAATTTGGATCCGCCCGTACTATTGCCGCTTGGCCCGTTGAGATCACCGGCGCCGGACTGACCGCCCGGTTCTTGTGTCACGGCCTCGCCTTGCAGGCCGGGCGGCAGACCCGGACCCGCGTCCTGCGCGACCACGAGCGTAAATTCGTTCTCTATGCGTGTCATCAGCAGAGTTTCCATGACGGCAAGAACCGTGGGAGTGCTTCCCGGGTGGTGCGATCTGCACGGGTGCCGGAAAGGGCTTGAATCAGTCTCCGTTTCCCCCCGGCAACCCGGCCCGAGCCACCGGCCATCGACGCCCCAGCCCGAGCCAGTCATCATCGCGCACGGCCCTGCGGATGTCCAACATCAGCCGCTGGAAGTGGCGAACATTATGCAGACTGACCAGCACGGGCCCGAGCATTTCGTCGGACATAAACAAATGCCTGATATACGCCCGGCTGAACACGGGACGATCCGATCCCCCCACCCCGTCCGGGTCGCAGGCCGGGCAGTCGCAGGCGGGGTCGATCGGGCCGGGATCCTCGGCGAACCGGGCGTTGCGAAGCCGGATCTGCCCGGCCGGGGTGAACGCGTTGGCGTTCCTCCCGTTGCGTGTGGGCAGGACGCAGTCGAACATGTCGATCCCGGCCCGGACCGCCGCCACAATGTCGCGCTCGTATCCGACGCCCATCAGGTACCTCAGCTTATCGTTGGGAAGCAAGGGTGCCGTCTCTCGGACCGTTTGCATGATCTGCCCGGGCGACTCCCCCACCGCCACGCCGCCGATCGCGTAGCCGGGCAGGTCGATCGCGCACACGCGCTGCGCCGACCAGGCGCGCTGCTCGGGGTCGGTCCCGCCCTGAACGATGCCGAAGAGCGCCTGCTCGTCCGCGCGCTGATGGGCCTTCTTGCACCGCTCGAGCCAGCGGACCGTGCGCTCGTTGGCGACGCGGAGGCGCTGGGCATGGTCATAGCGGTCCCGCCGCGTGTCGCGCCGGGCTGCCAGCCGCAGCGGAGTCGGCTCGGAGAGCCGACCTACCTCCGGCGCCGACGCCGGATCCACCGACGGCGGACAATCGTCGAATGCCATGATGATGTCGGCCCCGAGCGCGTTCTGGACCTCGATCGCCCGCTCGGGCGTCAGCCGGATAAGGCTTCCGTCCACGGTCGACCGGAACGTCACGCCGTCGTCGTCGATAGCGTTGGTGTCCGCCATCGAGTACGCCTGGTAGCCGCCCGAATCCGTCAGGATGGGGCCGTCCCAGTTCATGAACCGGTGCACACCGCCGAGCCTCTCGATCAACTCGGGCCCGGGTCGCAGCAGCAGGTGGTAGGTGTTGTTCAGCAGGATCTGCGAGCCGGTCTCACGGACCTGTCGCGGCGTGAGCCCGCGGACGCTGGCCCGTGTGCCCACCGGCATGAACGCGGGTGTGTCGAACGAACCGTGCGGCGTGGTGACGCGCCCGACGCGCGCCGCGGACGCCGTGGATGCAGCCAGAATCTCGAATCGCAACGGCACGATCGGGAGCTTAGGCCCCCCGGCGGCGACGCCGTCGTGTGTCCTTGTGCAGCACGCGCCGCTCCGACTCGGTCAGGCTCGACAGCCCTTGCGCCGAGACTTTCTGGAGGATGCGATCGATCTCCGGCGAGGGCGGGGCGGGGCCCGCACGCCGCCGCGAGGGCGCGGTGGCAGCGGTCCGGCGCGAGTCCTTGAAGACATCGAAGAAGTCGCCGAGCAGGTGGTGGTTCCGGACGAAGAAGAAACCGGCCAGTGCGCCGCCGATGTGCGCCGCGTCGCCGCCCGCGTTGCTGCCCTGGCTGAGCAGATTGAACAGCGCCAGGCCGACATACCCGTAGGCCATCCACTTCAATCGCAGCGATATCGGCGGAAAGAGCAGCTGCACGATCGAGTTGGGCGAGATGTACGCGCACGCCATGATGACGCCGAACACGCCCGCCGACGCCCCGATGAGCGGCGTTATGGCCGCGGTGTTCCCCAGCGCACCCGGGACATTGATCCCCATCGCGCCCAGCAGGTTCAGAAACAGGTACATCAACCCGCCGAAGATCCCGCACACGAGATAAAACGCCAGGTACTTCCTGGACCCGAGCGTCTGCTCGACCATGCTGCCGAAGACCCACAGCCCGAACATGTTGAAGAGGAGGTGCATGAGGTTGGCGTGCAGGAACTGGAACGTGACGAGCCGCCAGACCTCCAGCTCGAACAGCGTCAGCGTCGAGAAATGTCCGTAGTACTGGAGCGCGTCCATGGGCGGGAAAACGTCCAGTGCGTACGTCCGAGGCAGCATCGCCGCGAAAAAGAAAATCGCCGAATTGACGATGATGAGCCACGCGTTGACCGAGATCAGCCGCATGGACCCGAGCCCTGCGGCCCTCCGTGGCGGTTCGCGCCTCACATAGTCGCGGTCGTAGATTCCCATCAAGTGCTCGTGCTTGGTTCCGGGTGGGTTCGGGAGTTGGACGTGCTGGGTCCGAGCGGCGCCCGGCTGCACCCTCCTGCTTCGTCATACTCGGCTGATCGGCTTGGTGTTCTTCGGGATTGTTGGCACGCGTTTGCCCGCTTATCGGCCGCGACGCCTGGCCGTGTCCCTGGACAGGACACGCTTCTCCCGGGCGGTCAGCCCGCCCATTCCCTCACGGCTGATCTTGTCCAGGATCCGGTCGAACTCCTTCTCGTAGTCGGCCTGCTTCTGGGCCCGCCTGCGCTCCCGCCGGCTGGGCGTGCGAGGCTCCTCGTTGGCCTCGGGCATCCCCGCGAAACCCCGATCGAAGTCATACCCGCCTAGCGCCGGGTCGCCCACAAACCGCATCTGCCGCTGCTGCATCCAGCAGGTGATCCCGGCGAACAGGGCGATCGCGAACAGTGTCATCTGCCCGAAGACGATCGCCATGACGGCGAGCACCACCGCCGCCACCAGCCCCAGCGTCGTCGAGATCGCCATCGACCGCTGGTAGCCGATCTTCGCCCACAGCACCGCCTGCAGGATCCGTCCGCCGTCCATCGGGTACATCGGCAGCAGCACGTTGAACGCCAGCAGCACCACGTTGAGGTAGTACAGCAGCCAGACCCCGGCCAGCGCCCAGGACGCCTCTCCCGAGCGGAGCGTGAGCCCGCCGAGCACGCTGCCGGGTGTGAACGGGTTGAACACGATGTCGCCGATGGAGCCGGTCAGACCCCAGACCGCCGCCCCAAGGATCGGCCACAGCACGACGTTCACCATCGGCCCGCCAACGACCGTCGCGAGGTGAGCCCTCCACGAGTGCGGGGGCGAGCAGTAGGCCAGCCCGCCCAGCGGCCACATGAGGATCTGGTCCGCCTCCCCACCGACGCGCCGGCAGGCAAGGCAGTGCCCGTACTCGTGGATCAGCACAAGCCCGAACAGGGCCGCCATCGTCATCACCGTGAACACGAATCCGAACTGATCCCTGGCGCCCGAGGCGATGAGCTTGGCGATGATCCAGATCAGGTAGATGAGGTGGATCTTGACGGTGATCCCCCAGGCGCGATAGAGCGTGACCGCCCATGTGAGCGGGTTCTCGCCGTCGCCGAAGACCCGCCGGAACCACCGGCCGATCCCGCCCGCGTCGCTCCCGCGGAACCGCTCGTCGAACTGTCGATCCTGCCAGCCCAAGCCTGGTCCTCGTGTTCAGCCGCGTGCGAACCGCGCGGTTGCGTCCGCTACATCGTGCCGCCATACACCGCCGCGTCGCCCAGTTCCTCAGCAATCCGCAGCAGCTGGTTGTACTTTGCCGTCCGATCGCTCCGGCACGGGGCGCCGGCCTTGATCTGCCCGCAGTTGGTGGCCACGGCGAGGTCGGCGATGGTCGTGTCCTCGGTCTCGCCCGAGCGGTGGCTGATGACGGCTGAGAACCCGTTCCGCATGGCCAGGTTCACCGCCTCGAAGGTCTGGCTGAGCGTGCCGATCTGGTTGGGCTTGATCAGGATCGCGTTGGCGCACCGCTCGTCAATGCCCCGCTGAAGGAATCTCGGGTTCGTGACGAACAGGTCATCGCCGACGAGCTGGACCTTATCGCCCAGCCGCTCGGTCAGCCCGCGCCAGCCCGCCCAGTCGTTCTCGCCCAGGGCGTCTTCGAGCGATCGGATGGGGTATCGCTCGCACCACCCGGCCCAGAGGTCGATCAGCTCGGCGCTGGACACGACCTCCTTGCTCGAGCTGAAGAAGCAGTACCCCTCCCTGCCGAGCTTGGCCGCCTCGTTCCACATTTCGCTCGCCGCCGGGTCGAGCGCCACGGTAATCTGCTCGCCCCAGGAGTACCCCGCCCGGTCGACGGACTCCTCGATCAGCTTGAGCGCGTCCTCGTTGCTCTTGAGATCGGGAGCGAACCCCCCCTCGTCGCCCACCGATGTGCACAGCCCCCTTTCCGCGAGCACGCTCTTGAGCGCGTGGTAGATCTCGACGCCGGCCCGTAGCGCGTCTTCGTACCGCTCAAAGCCGCGCGGCTCGATCATGAACTCCTGGAAGTCCACGGTGTTGTCGGCGTGCTTGCCGCCGTTGAGCACGTTGAACATGGGGGCGGGAATCACCCTGGCTGCCGACCCGCCGAGATATCGAAACAGGGGCAGGCCGGCGGCTTCGGCGGCTGCCTTGGCGACCGCGAGAGAGACGCCCAGGATCGCGTTGGCGCCGAGTTCGGCCTTGTTGGTGGTGCCGTCCGCCTCGATCATGACGCGGTCGATCTCCTCCTGCTCGCGTGCGTCGAGCCCCTGGACAAGCGGCGCCAGTCGTTCGTTCACGTTGGCGACCGCCCGCAGCACCCCCTTGCCGCCGTACACGCCATCATCGCCGTCGCGCAGCTCGACCGCCTCACGCTCCCCGGTCGAGGCCCCGGAGGGCACCGCCGCTCGCCCGAGCACGCCCGAGTCCAGACCGACCTCCACCTCGAGCGTCGGACTCCCGCGCG
>JADFOF010000187.1 GCA_022563015.1 Planctomycetota bacterium | reverse complement strand
GCAGGAAAAAAGCCCCGCCGACGCGGGGCCTGTGTGGTATCGATGGACCGCGTTTGCGGGTGTTACGGGCAACCGCGGACGAACTCGTTCTGGAACGCCAGGAAGTCGAAGATGTCGCACAACGGATCCGGATCCATGTCGCACGCACACGGATCACCGAGGACGAACAGGTTCTGGAAGGCCAGGAAGTCGAAGATATCGCACAACGGATCCGGGTCGAAGTCGCACGCGCACGGGCACGCCGGTACGCACGTTCCGTCCGTGCCGTACAGCGACGAGAACGAGAGCGTCACGCTCGCGCCGTTGTCGAGCGTCAGATCCTCCCAGGCCAGGGTTGAGAACCCGTCCCAGGGGGTGGTGATGGGCGGCGGCTGGAGGCCCGGAAGCACGCCGGTCGTCGGGGCCGCTCCGACGGCGGACGTCATGTTCCGCCAGGACGCCGGAAGCCCGAAGTTGTCCCAGATCTGGAAGTCCGTCCCGAAGTTCATAGCCGGGTCAGGACCGGGACCATCCGGATCCCACAGTCCGCGGCCGGCGACGTAGGTGTACCCGGGCGAGCCGACCAGCGCGACCGACGTCGTTCGAGCCGTTCGCATCGCGCATGAATATCACGATGTCGTTGGGCGGATTCACGCCCGCGCACCCGTTCACGGAACCGGACTCATCCTGGAAGGCAGCAGGACCGTCCCACAGCAGGTCGTTGTCGTGGTGACGGATGATCGTGAACGTGCGCTGACCGCCGCTGCGGTTTGTGATGATCAGCGTCTGCTTCAGCTCCGACACGCCGTTGGCGTCCGGCTTTTTCACCTCCTGCCTGAGGTCGAACTCGAAAAACAGATCACCGGCGCCGAACGCAGTGTTGTCGCTGGCCCACGAACTGGTCGCGGTGTCATCGATGCCGTCCGCGTCCGTGTCGAACGCGACCAGCGCATTGATGATCGTCGGGACGTCGAACGTGCCCAAGTAAAAAGAGTCGAGATTCCACCCCGGCTCTGCGAACACGACCGAATCGTCCGGATCGTACAGGTACCACGCGGCGGCGAACGCAGTCGATAAGGCGCCCAAAGGACCATTCGGGTTGTACGAGTCCGCGGTCGGCGCCGCCTGCGGGTCCCAGTCCGTGTACGAGCCATACGCCGTCGTATTGCACGTCAGGGCGCCGTCACCGACGATGCCATTGGAAATAAAGACCGTCTGGGCCAGACTGGCGTTCGCGGCAAGGGCCAGTGCAGCCGATCCACATACGAGTGAACGTTTCATGTGTGCATTCCTCCTCAATCGGGTGCTCACGACTCACAGAGCCAGACCCGTATCCACGGTCTGGTTGCAACCCGAAACCTCATTGACCTCTCGGGAATCCAGTACTCCCGAGACTTCTGCATCGCGAAGATCGCCCGCCCCGCGCACGAGGCATCGCGCATCGAAAATCTCCGGCACATCGCGCCCAGCGTCCCACCCATTCTGGCTACTCAATCACAACCTTGATCCAGGGTCTGCGGGCCGTTGCGGTCTTCACATGTCAGCCGCCTCACCCACGTTGGGCGAGTCAACTACCCACCAGATTACCACAATCGCTGCCGAGAGCACGCAAAAATCTCAGCATTTCAAGGAGTATTTCGTCCGGCTTTTCTCAACAGGATCGTCATTCACGAACAAAGGACGATCAAGCCCATGCCCTGTCGGCCTCGCCGCTTCGTTCTCGGTCCATTTGACTCGCGCGGCGTCGCACCCGTTCTACTGGACCTGGGAGGCCTGTCTCGTGCCGGAATCGGACTTTGACGCCGGTTCTTCGATCAGAGCGTCGTATCCGGCACCACGAAGTGCCCCTCCGTCACCCGCGCCCCGGCCTCGATCACCACCGATCGCGCATGACAGTCGCCCCGCCACCTCGCCTTGGGCCGGATGTAGACCGTCCCCGCCTTGGCCTGTTTCGTCTCCAGGATCCCCATGACCTCGATCGCCTCCTGGCCCACCACCAGGTCCGCCATGACCCGCCCGCGCTTCTGGATCACGATCCGGCCGCAGGTCTGGAGCTTTCGGACCGCGTGCGCCGTCTTGATCACCACGTCCTCGACCATCAGCGGGCGGTTGCACGCCGGGCACGAGACCGTCATCGCCTTGGCGCTCACATCAAAGCGATTCTCGCAGTGGTAACACTGCACCGTGCGCTGGACAGGCTTCTTCTTGGCCATGGTTGTTGGATCGGCATTCGGCGCGGAGTTTCAACAGACCGCAACGCATCGTCGGCCGTATGACGCCGGCGCTCGCTGTGTGTCGCCCGGACCACCCTCGTCGGATCGCCCCGATCCTACTTCCGCGCCCCGACCTTCTCGGGCGTCGCGCCCTTCGACTCGACCATGCTGGACGACCCGTTGGCCCTTGTCGCGTCAGGACCCACGCGGCAATGACCCACGAACGCCGCCCCCTCGGCGATCACCAGCGTCTTGGCAATCAGGTCGCCGTGCAGCTTCGCGTTGGCTGTCAGCTTCACCTTCTCGCGCCCCGTGACGTTGCCCTCGACGGTCCCGTCCACGACCACGCTGGACGCCTCGATCACCGCCTTGCACTTGGCGGTCGGGCCGATCTCGATCTCGCCGTTCGCGTTGATCGTCCCCTCGAAACGCCCCAGGATCTTCGCGGCGCCGTCGAACGCCATCTCGCCCTTGAACCTCGTGTCCGGCCCCAGCACTGTGGTTTCTGTCGGTCTCATCTCGGCCATGAGTTGCTCCTTCCTGGTTGCATGCCACGACAGCCCCGGCGGACTCCGTCCGCCCAACAGGGCCTACCAGTCTAATCGCCCAAACCCCGCTCGGACAGCCACTCCCACACACAAAAAAGTGAAATCCGGCATCGAGGCCCGATTGTCCCCGACTTCGCATCACCACACCACATCGGCCTCGCACCCTGTGGACAACCTGTGGATGCCCGCGCCAGCGACGATTCGAAGCCCTCAGTCGCTGCGCACCACCCCGGCACGCGCGCCGCACAAAGGCCGCGGTGGGATTCGAACCCACGAATAACGGATTTGCAATCCGTCCCCTTGGTCCACTTGGGTACACGGCCGGGGTCACGCGGGTGCCGCCTGACGCCGGCACGCTACGATCCGCCCATCGCCCCGTCAACCAGCGTCAAACCGATTGCCCGCATAAGAATGCGACCGTCCATCCCCATTGCGCCGATGACCGAGTGTTCCGTCAACCCGCCCCAATGCCAGGAGACAGGACGGATGCCAACTCACCCACTGGTGTTGCGCTCGCCAGCGCTCCTTGGCGCCCTGCTGGTATCGCTCGTATGGGTGCCCGGTGCCGCAGCGCAGAACGAGCCCGCCGAGACTGAGCCGAGCACCGATCCTCCCGCCCCGCTTCAGATCAGCGCCGACGACCCCGATCTCAGGTCGCCACGCCCGCTTCTGCCCGAAGGCTCGTTCCTCAGCGGGCAGGAGGGCACGCTGGTGCTCACGACAGCTGGCGACCGCCTGTTCGTATTCCTGCCCAGCGAGAACCAGACGCCCATCACCGCCATGATCCTCGTGCCGTGCGGCGAACTGGCGCGGATGGAGCGAGCGGCCCGCGAGGCGGGTACCGAGTATCCCGTTTTCAAGGTCACCGGCCAGATTCTCGTCTATCACCGCCGAAACTATCTCCTCCCGACCGCCTGGACCCAGCGAGAACCCGATCAGAACCCTATCGAACAGCTGCCATCGCCCACCACGCCGCCGGGAGACGACGAGGACATCGCGGCCCTGATCCAGGAGCTCGAACAATCCCGCGACGCCCCGCGGTCTGCCCTGCGCCGGGGTGACCGCCTCTGGCTCGCCCCGCCCCGCACCCCCGATCAGGAGCAATCGCGCGCGCCCATCGCCGACGGCACCATGATCTCGCGCCAAACCGGACGCCTCGTCCGCCAGGGCGTCGTCTGGACCATCGTGTTCGACAACAGCCCCGCCCAGACCCAAGCCAAGGACGCCCCGCTGGTCCTGCTCCCATGCCTCATTCACGAGCGGCTTGAGAGACTCGCCGCACGACGGGCCGACGAGTTCAAGGTCGAGCTCAGCGGCCGGGTCTTCGCCCACGGGACACGCAACTTCCTGCTCCCCAGCGTCTTCCAGATCGTCAGCACCGATTCCATCCGCCCGATCCAGTAGCGTGCGCTCAGACCAGATGTCGCGTGGAGCAGGACGCGGGACGCCGAGTCTGAGTCCGCGAAGGCTCGGATACCTCCGATATCCTCACATGCGCGCGATCCGAGCCTTCGCCCGCAGCGGGCTCAGACTCGGCGTCCATCGAGATGCGGCCGCGACCCGTCTGCGCGTCACACCGTCCCCACGGTGCCCTCGATCGGGCGATCCTCCAGCGCCAACGGGTCGGTGGGCCCGGTCACGACGTGCTCGCCCACGATCGGCCGGAATCGCGACCCGTGCATCGGCACGGGCTTGTTCATCCGGGTGCGCGGCAGGAACGGCAGCACGAGCATGAGCCCCGCCCCCAGGGCCACGTTCGCCGCCAGCATCGAGATCGGCCCGCGAAGACCCAGGTACACCATCAGCGCGGTCATCAGCACCAGCACCAGCGACAGCGGGATGACCGCCTGCCACGCCATCGCCATCACCTGGTCGTACCGCAAACGCGGGATTGTCCACCGAATCACCATCATAAAGCAGACCAGCAGCAGCACCTTCAGGAAGAACACCCCGATCTTCGCCAGCACGACCACGAGGCTGGCCGTCTCCGCGGGCAGGTCCGGCAGCAGCGGCAGCGGGCCGACGCTCCAACCGCCCAGGAACAGCAGCGCGAAGAACGCGCACGAGGTCAGCATGTGCGCGTACTCGGCCATGAAGAACAACGCGAACCGCATCGACGAGTACTCGGTGTGGTACCCGCCCACGAGCTCCTGCTCCGCCTCGGCGTTGTCGAACGGGGCCCGGTTGGCCTCGGCCAGGATCGCGATGAAGAAGATGATGCACGCCAGCGGTTGGCTGAAAATCAGCCATCCGTTCGCCTGCTGGTACCCGATGATCTCCTGCGGGATCACCGAGCCGGTGAGCAGCAGCACCGCCAGCAGCGAGAGCCCCAGCGGGATCTCGTACGCCAGCATCTGGGCCGTCGCACGCAGACCCCCGAGAAACGAGAACTTGTTGTTGCTGGCCCAACCGCCCAGCGTCACCCCATACACGCCCAGCGACCCTACCGCCAGCAGGTAGATCACGCCCACGTTCACCGGCGCCCCGGCGATCACGACCGCCCGCCCCCCGATCTGCCCGATCAGCGGCAGGTCCATCAGCGGCATCTGCCACACCCCGCCCCACGGGATCACCGCGAACCCGATCATGGCGGGGATGATGATCACCGCCGGCGCCAGCGTGAACAGCACCTTGTCCACCCGCCCGGGCGTGAAGTCTTCCTTGAGCAGAAACTTCAGCCCGTCCGCCAGCGGCTGACCCAGCCCCAGGCAGCCGCGCAGAAACCGCAAGTACGGCAGCCCGAAGTCGAACCCCACGCGGTTGGGCCCGATCCGGTCCTGGATGTACGCCGAGATCTTCCGCTCGAGGTAGATCAGGTACGCCACCGTGATCAGGATCACGTG
>JADFOF010000186.1 GCA_022563015.1 Planctomycetota bacterium | reverse complement strand
GGGCGGTCGGGGGATGGAGGTCAAGCGGTTCAAGGGGGTGGGCGAGATGGACGCGGAGCAGTTGTGGGAAACCACGATGGACCCGGCTCGGCGTACGCTGATGCGCGTGACGATGGATCAGGCCCACCAGGCGGAGGCCCTGTTCGCCACGCTGATGGGTGAGCACGTCGAGCCCCGCCGCCGCTTCATCGAGGACCACGCGCTCGAGGTGAAGAACCTGGACGTGTGACGCCGGGCGAGCGTCCGATAGGTGCGAAATCGGAGTTTTACCGGGCCGGTTTGCAGCCCGGCCGCCCCCGGTCGCTCAGTCCGCTTCCGCTTCGGGTCGATACACCCGTCGGACTGCACCATGGCGCGGTCCCACGCGGTCATTGAGCCGCCAGAACCTTGGGGGGGTCGTGTGCCGATGCCACGCGCTCATTCAACTCAGCCTACAGGACGCTCCGTCGGCGGGCGTGGAGGACGCAACTCCATCGGGATGAGCGAACGTGATCTGGCCCGCTTCGTCGACGAGCTGGGCGGGAACAACGTTTCCGAAGCGGTCAAGCGCCGCAGCTTTGTGCGCTGGCCTTACCCCAAGTCGGTCGCGGTGGGCATCAGGCAGGGCGGATCCGGCGGGCTGGTGCTGATTGCGATGGCCTGTCGCAACATCTCCTCGGGCGGCATCGCGCTGCTGCACAGCTCGTTCGCCCACGACGGCTCGCCCGTGCGCGTCTGCCTCAAGAAGACCACGGGGCAGATCGTCGCGATCGACGGCAAGATCGTCCACTGCCGCCACCTCCGCGGCACGACGCACGAGATCGGCGTCCAGTTCGAATCCTCGATCGATCCGCGCGAGTTCCTCTCGCTGGACGGGCTCGCGGACAGCTTCACGGTCGAGCACGTCGACCCCGGCACGCTCGAGGGATGCGTGCTGGCCATCGATGGGTCCGACACCGACCTGCGACTCATTCAACACTTCATGCAGGGGACGCGGGTGCGGTTCCGGACCGCCTCGACCATCGAGGAGGGGCTGAGCAAGGCCGCCGAGGGGTGCGATCTCATCCTGTGCGCGCACGAGCTGGGCGGGACGAACGGCGCCGAGCTGATCCGTGGTCTTCGAAGGGCCGGGCACCTCGCACCCGTTCTCATCATGACGCCCGACACGACGATCGACGAGAAGCTGCTCGAGGCCCGGGCCGACGCGATTCTCGCCAAGCCGATCGCACGCGAAACACTGCTTCGCGCGCTGGCCGAGTTCATGCTGAGCCGTGAGCGGGATCTCCAGCGGACAACGACACTGGCAGGCGACCACCCGAACCTGAAGTTCGTGGTGGACTGGGTCGGCCAGCTGGACACGTGCGCCGTGAAGCTTGAGAAAGCGCTCGAGAACAACGACGCTGAAGCCTGCAGCGCGCTGTGCCTGCAGTTGGCGGACACTGGGCCCACGCTCGGCTTCCAGGCCCTTGCGGACATCGCCAATGAAGCCGCCCAGGTCGTCGCGTCAGATGTCAGCACCGTATACGCCGTCCGCGCCGTGCGCCGGCTCGTCGTCGCGTGCCGACAGACGGAGGTGGCAACAGATGCCGCGTGAAGGGACCACACGCCCGGACCCGGCCGAGAGCAGCCCCGGCCGACCCAACTCGCTGGGCATCCACCAGCGACAGCTGGATTCGCTGCTGGACCGCGTCGATCACGCGCGCGACTCCATGCTCGCGCCCAAACGCCGACGATACGTCCGCTGGCCCTTCCGGCAGGAGACCATACTCCTCAAGATCTCGCATCCGGGCGGGACGATCGCGGCGGTGAAGGTGGCGTGCAGAAACCTCTCGCACGGCGGGATCAGCATTCTGCACAGCGCGTTCGTCTATCCCGGCTCGCGGTGTGCCGTGGCCATACCACACCCGACCCGGGGCGAGCTCTCCGTTCGGGGCGAGGTCGTGCGGTGCGTCCATCTGCACCGGATGATCCACGAGATCGGGATCCGGTTCGATGAGCTGCTCGATGTGCGCGAGTTCATCCCGTCCAAGCAGCGCGACGGCAAGTTCGCGGTCGAAACGCTCGAGCCGGAGGACATCTTCGGCCGGATCATCTGCGCCGACGCCCCGAGCATCGACCTCAAGCTGGTCGAGCACATCATCCATCGCACGCGGGCCGTGGTTTCGGTCGCGACCCAGGCGCGAAGGGCCGCCTCGTTCGCCTCGCGCGGGTGCGACCTGGCGGTGCTGGGCATGGACCTGCCGGACGCGAGCCTGCCCGAGGCGGTGCGGATGATCCGCGACGCCGCCGGGCACGAGCTGCCCATCATCGTGATCGCGGACAAGAGGCAGCGCGGACTGGACAAGATGTTTCGCGAGGCCCGCATCAATGCGCTGCTCATCAAGCCGCTCACCGAGACCTCGCTGCTGCGCGCGCTCGGGGAGTTCCTGATCCATTCGAGCCATTCGCAGCGCGGGCGCAGCGGCGACGCGCCGGCCGCCGAACCCGCCGTCCGACTGGGACTCTTCATCGCCGAACTCGCCGACACCATCCCGCGCCTGGAGCAGGCCGCCGACGATTATGACGCCATGGGATGCTACGTGCTGTGCCAGCAGGTGCTGGGAGCGGCCCCGACGGCCGGGCTGCAGACCCTGGCGAAGCTGGCCGACGCCGCCTCGGACCAGTTGGCGACCACGATGTCGCTCGAGCAGTCCCGGCACCAGATCGACTCGCTCATCGCCGCGTGCCGCACCGCGATCGATCGCGGCGCCGCCTGACGCGCTCTGGCGCGGTTTGATTCGTCGCGACGCGTGCGCAACTGCACGGACGCCGAGATCGATGACGAGCCCTTCGCGCGAGCGAAGGGTGTTGTGCGCACGGCACGCCTGACACCCTGTGCTCGCGCCCGGGGCTCGTTCACGATGGACGCCGAGTCTGAGCCCGCTGCGGGCGAAGGCTCGGATTACCCATGGGATATCGGATAACCCACGGGACAGGGGATATCCGAGCCTTCGCGGACTCAGACTCGGCGTCCTTCAACTTTGGGCGCGCGTGCTCTCCTGCCCCGCTCTGGACGGGAATACTGTGCTGCACGATGCCCGAGCTTTCGCAGCAGATCGAGGCCGCACTCGGCCAGGCGCCCGCGTCGCTCTCGCCCCTGGCTGGCGGGTGCGTTGGAGACGTGCAGACCGCAATGCTGGCCGACGGCTCGCGCGTGGTGGTCAAGGTCGATGCGTCTGCCGAGCCCTCGCTCGAGATCGAGGGCTTCATGCTCTCGTATCTTGCGCGGGAATCGTCGCTGCCCGTGCCCCGGGTGCTGCACGCCGACGAGCGCCTGCTCATCATGACCCACGTGGCCGGGTCGAGCACGTTCGACGCGCCCGCGCAGCGACACGCCGCCGAGCTGCTCGCCGAGCTTCACGCTGTCACCGCCCCGCGTGCCGGGCTTGATCGCGACACGCTCATCGGCTCGCTGCATCAGCCGAACCCGTGGACCGAGTCGTGGGTCGCGTTCTTCGCTGCGCATCGGCTGGTGTACATGGCCGACGAGGCCGCCCGGGCCGGACGATTGCCCGCCGATCTGGCGGCGCGGGTTCACGCCCTGGCCGACCGGCTGGACGGCTTGCTGGACGAGCCCGACGCGTTCTCGCTCGTGCATGGCGACGTGTGGTCGGGCAACGTGCTGGCCGAGCCCGGCCGCATCACCGGCTTCATTGACCCCGCCATTTATTACGCGCACCCGGAGGTCGAGCTGGCGTTCATCACGCTGTTCAACTGCTTCGGACAGCCGTTCTTCGATCGCTACCACGAGCTGCGCCCGATCGCGGCGGGCTTCTTCGAGTCGCGCCGCCACGTGTACAACCTCTACCCGCTGCTGGTGCACGTGCGCCTGTTCGGCGGTGGGTACGTGCAGCAGCTCTCGTCAACACTGTCGGATCTGCGATTCTGACGCGTGCGCCGGCGCGATACCAGGAAAACGCAGATCAGGGCGGTGCCGTCCCGGACCTCGGATCGGTGGCCACACGCAGGAATCTGCTCCAGTTGTCCCACGTATCCTCGTCCTCCATGACCAGTTCGATGTCGTCGTCGAGCTCGGGAAAGAAATCCATGCCGGCCATCTGCTCCACGACGTCGATCGACGTCAGAAAGTCCTCGATATCGCCGTGCGACGAGCGCTGATGAGGGAACAGGAACGCCAGCACCAGCGGCGGGCCGTCCTCGTCGTCCGGGTTCTCGCGCACGACCACCTTGTAGAACATGGCCGGCACGTAGATGTCCGTGTCCAGGCCCACGGCCTCGAAGTCCGTGTATGAATCGTCGCCGAAGATGCAGCCGGCGATCACCCACACCTCGATGCCGCGGTCCTTGACGACGGTGTCCTGAATCCATCGCTCGAGCTTGAACCACAGCCCGCCGGCGCCGTTGAACTCGAAATGGTGCTGGGGCGCGACGTTGCTCAGGTAGTTCGACTCGATCACCGTCAGCTGGTCATGGTCGTCTCCATCGATCGCGAACTGGCCGTCGCCGTCGCGATCGCCGCCCATGACAGCGAACGGCGCGAGATGCCCTCGGGCGAATCCACGCGCCGCCAGCAACCCGACGTAGTCCGCGTCCCGCACGGGCTCGAAGCCGAGATCGGGCAGGTCGGGATCCTGCTTGAAACTCTTGAACCTCCCCTCGCGCGGCGGCTTGCCCTCGAGTAAGTCCGCTGTCACGTGGTAGGCGACCCACCTGGGCACCCGGCTGGCCGTGTCGAACTGCACGATGTACCCCTGCCTTTCGAGCAGTGGGAACTGGGCCGGGTCATGCTCGCGGGCGATGGTGGGCGTGCCGAGGAAGACGTGTTCACTCTGCGCGACGTTCGCGGCCGAATACGCGGTCATCCCGACGCCGAGCGTCGATCCGGAATGATCCCGCGCCGCGAGGCTCGAAACAGCGCACCCCGTCATCAGGGCACACGCTGACACAAGGCCGCCGCACAGGCCGATGGTGGAATACCGACTGATCCAGGTCATGGCGTCACCTCCTTTTTTCAGTTTCTCAACGCGGCCCAGCATACCACCCGGCCGGGTGAATCGCACCCGCCCCACCGCCCCGCGGCAAGAAGCCCGCAATGCGCGTCGTAGCGGGCCGCCTTGGACCCGACGCGGGCACTGTCATTTGAACAGCTGATCCGCCAAGCGGAGACAGGTGGATTCCGGCGGCTCCACATGGGTCAGGCGGTGGAGCCGCGCTCGGCGCTGCGGATACCAGGCGCGCCGGCGGTCATCGTTCCGCTAGCTGGAACCGGTGGCTTTGTGGCTCTCGAACAGGCTGCGGTACCGGTCACGATCCGCGCGAAGCTCCATGAACTGCCGGAGCGCCAGCACCGAAATGATCACGAAAAAGGCGCAGAGCAACAGCGTCTAGCGTTGCAGCGCGCGGCAACGTTCTTCCCACATCGCCGACTCCGTTGCCTTCTCGATCATCGGCTGTACGGCTTCAGTTTCCATCTCTCTCCCTTCAACATGTCGCCCGCCAGCCGCGAGGCGAAACCCCCGACTTCGCTGCTCCGAGGCCGGACGCTGAATCGATCCGCGCCGGCCCGGGTTGACGTGCTTCGTTTGCTGCTTGCGAGATGAGTCATACCATTG
>JADFOF010000012.1 GCA_022563015.1 Planctomycetota bacterium | reverse complement strand
GGCAGGCCCTGGTGTGGGTGAAGAACTCGATGGTGTTCGGACGCCAGGACTACCAGTGGCAGCACGAGCCGTGCCTGTACGGGTGGAAGGACGGTGCGGCGCATGGCTGGTACTCGGACAGGACGCAGACCACCGTGCTGCGGTTCGACCGGCCCAGCCGCAGCCCGGAGCACCCAACCATGAAGCCGGTGGCTCTGATCGCGTACCTGATCGGGAACAGCACCGCGCCGCAGGGCGTCGTCTACGACCCCTTCCTCGGCTCGGGCACGACGCTCATCGCGGCCCAGCTGCTCGGCCGCACGTGCTACGGGCTGGAGATCGAGCCCAGGTACTGCGACGTGATCGTGCGGCGGTGGGAGGCCCTGACCGGGCGCACGGCCGAGCGGTTCGGCGCGGACGGCAAGGCGTGCGAGGGGATGCCGGAACCGGAGGTGGCGAATGGGTAGACGAGGACCGGCGCCAACCCCGACCCCGAAGCTCAGGCTGGCCGGGTCGCGCAAGGCCGACCGCAACAGGAGCGAGCCGCAGCCCGAGGCGCCGAGCGCGACGCCGCCCGAGTGGGTGAGCGAGGACGCGAAGGCGTGCTGGGCCGAGATCGCCCCGCAGCTCGAGCGCATGGGCGTGCTGAAGCGCATCGACGAGAACGCCCTGGCCCGGTACTGCCAGCTGTGGTCGCGCTGGAAGGCGGCCGAGCTGTTCATCGCCAGGCACGGCGAGACGTACCCGATCAAGGACGGCGCGGGCAACGTGAAGTACATCCAGCAGCTGCCGCAGGTGGCGATCGCGTCCAAGCTGGCGCAGCAGCTGACGCGGCTGGAGCAGGAGTTCGGGATGACGCCGAGCGCACGGACGCGGATCGAGGTGGATATGCCGCCCGCCGTGACGGACAAGTCCAGGTTCTTCGAGACGGGCGCGTGAGCCGGCCGGGGCGAACGGCGAGAGTGGACGTGGGCCAATCCACCGGCGGCGCCGTCACGCGGCTGCCGCCGTCCATCAGGGCGGCGATGCTGGAGTCAACTCGAAAGGAGGCGCGGAAATGACCAACGCACCATCACCAAATGGGCGCGATGGGCGGGGCCGGTTTGCACCCGGCTGGAAAGGCGATCCCGGCAACCCCCGCGCGGCACAGGTGGCCCGTCTGAGGGCTGAAATGCTCGACGCAGTTACGCCCGATGACATGCGTGCGATCGTTTCACGGCTCGTTGAACTGGCCAAGGAGGGCGACGTGCGGGCGATCAAGGAGGTCCTCGACCGCACGCTGGGCAAGCCACAGGAGCCGGACTTCATCGAGCGCCTCGAAGCCATCGAAACCGCCCCGGCCGTTGGAGGGAAGTGATGAACCTGATGAGCCGGCTGAGAGCGATCGAGCGCCGGTCGGGGCTCACCGGGCCGTGCCGATCGTGCCACGGGCGAGGGGGCGGCGGGTGGTTCTCGATCCGCGGGGATGAGCCCGCCCCGGAACGGCCGTGCCGGCGGTGCGGCAAGCTCGGCCCGCCGGCCAAGATCATCCGCATCGTCTATCGCTCCGAAGAACAGACAGAGGGCGAGGCGGAGAGCTAGGCTGGTCCCCTACGGACACCCGGCGACGAACTGGGTCTGGAAGGCCAGGAAGTCGAAGATGTCGAGCACGCCGACGCCGGTGGATTGGTCGCAGTCGGGGTAGCAGGTGTTCTCACACTCGTCCGGGATGCCGTTGCAGTTGTCGTCTTTGCTCGTGCAATTGGCGATGTCGACGGGGTCGAGGATCCCGCGGTTGTTGCGGTCGGGTTCGACAACCGTAGGCGCCGCCCGCCCGACCGGTCTGTCTGGCGCGGGTAAAACTCCCGAAGTCCCGATTCTGGACGCAAAAACCGTGGAAACACTCCAATAACGCTGCTATCTTTCAATTGAGGATCAGAATCCTCGGGTTGCCCGAAGTAGAGTTCATCGGCGGCCACAGACCGACCCGAGCCGCCCGACGAGGACCGATCCGAAGACCCTTCCGGGGGCGCAGAAACCGCCCGAAGAGCATGGGACGCATCGCGACGAGAGTCCGATCTGCACTCCGCTCGCCAGGCGCGGCCCGGGCGTTTTGGGTCTCCCTGCTTGCCATCCACATCCCTGCAGGCATCGCGGTCGGGCGCTCACTCACGCAGGGCGACGCTTCCATCTCGATGTGGTCGGTACTAGGCCTCGCGGCGACCATCGCCTTCTTCATCCTCAAGTGCTTTGACGTCCGCTGCCTCCGCCTCCGCGGGCGGGGGACCAAGATCGCGTTCCTGCTCGTCTGTGCCCTCGTCCACCGGGGCGTGGTGACCGGCCCGCTAGTGGAGCAGGTCATCGACAGCACCCCGCTCATCGCCGCCGCGGGCGCCGTCTCGCTCGGCGCATCGAGCGGGTTCAGGCGCCGTCTGCGCGACGCAATCAAGACCCTCCAGCGTTCGCTGCGCCACACGCCGCGCCTCCTCCGGGCGACCGCCATCGACATCGCCCGGCACACGCTGCCGAAGATCGATGTCCCCATGTATCGTCTGCGACCACCACTCCGAGGTCCCCCCCGCCTTCGCGCTGTGATCGATCGGAGCATCTGCAGGGATGGCTGACGCCGATTCGGGCGATCGCCACACCCTCCCGGAAGCTGTCAGTCCGTTCACTCCGCCCAGTGAAAAGGTCAGGGACCAACCATGGCGTCGCACCAACCCAACACGCGCGCCGGCCAAAGCGGAAGCCGAAAGCAGCCCAGCCAGCCCGTCGCATCGTCGCGACGCGCCGTGCTGCTGTTGAATCTCGGTACACCCGATGCGCCGGACCGAGCGTCAGTCAGACGATATCTCAGCGAGTTTCTCTCCGACCCGTACGTCATCAAGCTGCGGCCCAGGATGCGGTGGTTCACGCCCGTGCTGGGTCGGCTCATCGCCCTCTTCCGCGCCAAGCGATCCGCGCACGCGTACAAGACCATCTGGTGGAAGCAAGGCTCGCCGCTCAAGGTCATCACCGAGCACCAGGTCCAGAGCCTGCAGCGCGAACTCGGCCCGGACTTCCGCGTCTGCTACGCCATGCGCTACGGCTCGCCCGGGATCCGGGAAACCGTCGCGAAGCTTTTCGATGACGGCGTCCAGGAACTCATCGTCCTGCCCATGTACGCTCAATACTCGGGGCCCACGACCGGTACGGCAATGGAGGAGGTCTACGCGCAACTGGCCGTCACCGACCGCCCGGTCTCGCTTCATGTCGTCGGGCAGTGGTACGACGACCCCGGTTACATCGAGAGCCAGGCGAGACTGATCGACCACTTCACGGCCGAGCGCGGACTCACCCCCGACAACGCCTATTTGCTCTTCTCCGCCCACTCCATGCCCGAGTCGTACATCGAGCAGGGCGACCCGTACCAGGAGCAGATCAAGCGCACCGTCGCGCTCGTCCGCGAACGTCTCGGCTGGCGCGAGGATCGATGCGCGATCTCCTACCAGAGCAAGCTGGGGCCCGTGAAGTGGCTGTCGCCCTCGACCGTCAAATCGCTCAAAGCACTCGCCGAAGCCGGCGAAACGAACGTCGTTGTCTGCCCGATCAGCTTCACCGCCGACTGCCTCGAGACGCTCGAGGAGATTGGCGTTGTCGCCACGGCGCAGTTCGAGCACAGCGGGGGAACGCTACATCTGTGCTCCGCCCCCAACGACGAACCCGGGTTCATCAAAGCCCTGGCCCAGATCGTGCGGCGTGGGCCCAAGAAGATCGCCGCCTGTTCAGCGAAGCAGCGCCCGCTCCTGCTCGACCGCAAGATCACCGACGACGCCATGGTTGATGTTGACAATCTGGTCATGGTCGGTGCGTCGCTCAGCGGTCGGCTCGATCCATCGCCCAGCTCGTCCAACAACTTCGTCGACCGCGACACCTTCAACGTCATCAAGCGCTCCGCCGCCGAGACCACGAGGCTGCTCCAGGACATCCACGGATCAGCCGCACTTGTCGAGAGCTTTGTCTGGAACACGTGCTGCCGCTACGAACTCTACGGCTGGTTCCCGCCCAACGCGGATGAATCGACCAGGCAGGAAACCGTCGATTCCCTGCTCGAGCGGCTGACCCCCGCGGGCGTCGATCCCGACTCCCTCTACGTGCTCCGCGGGCGCGACGCCCTGAGCCACCTGCTGCAGACGGCCTCCGGCTTCGGCAGCGTGCTCCCCGGCGACGCGGACGTCATGGACCAGCTCGCCGCCTCGGTCGGCATCGCCAAGGGCTGCTTGGCCGCGGGCAACCGCGCGGATCGCCTCCTCGCCGAGGTCGACCGCACCGTCACCTCCGTCCGCGAGCAAACCAAGTGGGGCGAGCACTGCCACCATTACGTGCACATCGCCCTCAACCAGCTCGCCTCGCGCGTCCTGACGCCATGGCAGAACGCCAGGATCGCCCTCGTCGGCGGCTCAACAACCACGCGGGCGGTCCTCCGCGTCCTCGTCGATCACTACAAGGTCCCGCAGGCGAACATCTCCGTCGTCTACCGCGGCGGCAACCGGCGCAACACCGTCCGTGAGATCCGACGCATCGCGCCCCAAAGTCGCCGGCTCCTCGTCGACGAGTACGTTGGTCACGACATCGAAACGCTCATCTCCGACACCGACATCGTCGTCCTCGGCATCGACCGCAAAGAGCCCATCCTCGACGCGACCAACCCCGCCTGCATACGCAACTTCATCGACCGCCCGCTCACGATCATCGACTTCAACTCGTTCGGCTCCTCCACCGGCTTCGACCGCCTCCCTGGCGTCGCGCTGCTCCCCTGCAGCGAGATCGACGAGGCCGTCTCCAACTTCGCCAACAAGGTTGTCCGGACCCGCGAGTTCCACGTCGCCCGCGAGGCTGCCGAGGTCCGACTGGACGAGATCGTTAATGGATTCCTCAAAGGCAAAGGATCGTGCGCCGCCAACGGCGGCAAGGCCCATCGACACACGATAGAGGTCGCCAATGCCTAGCCTGCCCATCCTCGACCATGAAGTGTTCGACCGTTACGCGGGGCTCTCGCTCCCGAGGCACGTCTCCTACCCCATGCCCAACTGGTGGAAGCCGCTCGATGCCGACGAAGCGCTCGCGATCTGGGCGGACGTCGCCTCTCCTGCGCGAACCCGCGGGCTCTCGCTCTACCTCCACATCCCGTTCTGCGAGTCCATGTGCAAGTTCTGCGGGTGCAACCGCACGATCGTGAGAAAGAACTCCAAGGGCGCGAAAGACCGCACACGCCGATACCTCGACGCACTCCTGGCGGACGTCTGCTCGCGCGGGCGAATGTTCGACAGGTCCCGCGTCGTCCACCAGATCCACTGGGGTGGCGGTACCCCGACCTACCTCGAGCCCGACGAGATCCGCGAACTGCACGGCGCCACGCGCGAGGCCTTCACCATCGATCCCGGCGCCGAGATCTCCATCGAGATCGATCCGCGTGTCACCACGCGACTCCAGCTGGAGACCCTCCGCGAACTCGGCTTCAACCGCATCTCGCTGGGCGTGCAGGACTTCAATCCCAAGGTCCAGAAACACGTCCACCGCATCCAGCCCTATGCGATGGTTGACGAACTCGTCAGGCACTGTCGAGAGCTAGGCTTCGAGAGCGTCAACTTCGACCTCATCTACGGGCTCCCCTATCAGACCATCGAGAGCGTCGAGAACACGGTCAGGCAGACGATCACGCTCTCGCCCGACCGCGTCGCTTTCTACCACTACGCCCAGATCCCCGAGAAGATCGCCAACCAGCGAGGCATCCACCACGACGCGATGCCCGACTCGCAGACCAAGCTCGTGATGTTCCTCTCGGCGGTCGTTCTGTTCGAGGCGGCGGGCTACGAGTTCGTCGGGCTCGACCACTTCGCCAAGTCCGACGAGATACTCACGCGGGCGGTCGAGAATCACACCGTCCACCGCACCTTCCAGGGCATGACCACCGGGGCCGCGCTCGACCTCATCGGCATGGGCGCCTCGTCCATCAGCACGCTGCACGAGATCGGCTTCCTCCACAATATCCGAAACCCGGACGAGTACGCCGACGCGATCGAATCCGGCACGGAGGTCTCCCAGCGCGGCATGCGCCTCAGCCACGACGATGTCATCCGACAGACGCTCATCAACGACCTCTACTCGCACGGGGCGATCGTCCCCGGCGATCTGGAAGCGCAGTTCGATATCGTCTTCTGCGAGTACTTCGCCGACGAGATCGAGCGGCTCCGCACCCTCGAGGCCGACGGACTCATCGAGATCGACGATCAACTCAACATCCAGCTGGCCTTCCCGCTCGGGCGCGTGCTCATGAGAAATGTCGCGGCTGTGTTCGACGCCTACCTCAGCGGCGACGCTTTCCGCACAGGTGAATTGCACCTCTACTCGGTGAACGCATGACGCGCGAAACCCGTGCCAGATGGCGGATCGATCGCCCGCGCAACGATCTGCTGCTGCGAGCAGCGGCGGGCGAGCGCACACCCCGCCCGCCCGTCTGGCTCATGCGCCAGGCCGGGCGGTTCGATCCACAATACCTGGCGTTGCGCCGCGAGTGCGGGCTCGAACTCGAGGATCTGTTCGTCAACCCGGAGCTGGCCGCGCAGATCACACTCTTGCCGATGCGGCTCGGCGTCGACGCGCTGATCCTCTTCCAGGACATCCTCACGCCGCTGGGGCCCATGGGCGCGCCCTTTGTCTTCAGGCCCGGACCCATGCTCGAGAAGCCGATCCGATCGGCCGCCGACATCGACCGCCTGCGCGAATACGATCCGGCAGAAGCTCTCGCGTGCGTGCCCGACAGCATCCAGTGCGTACTCGACGCCGTCGACGGCGAGATCCCGCTGCTCGGCTTCGCCGGCTCGCCGCTCACGCTGGCGACGTTCCTCATCGAGGGCGGAAGCGCCGCGGGCGACGTCTCGCGCACACGCGAACTCATGAATACCGACCCGGGCGCCGTGCACCGCCTGCTTGAGAAGCTCGCCGACATGACCGCTGCCTACCTCACGATGCAGATCGAGGCCGGCGTCCACGGCGTGCAGCTCTTCGAGTCGATGGCCGACCTGTTCACGCGAGACGAGTATACCGCCTTCGCCCAACCCTACCAGACCCGCGTCTTTTCCGGGACGCCGACCTCAGCCCCAAGATTTCTTTTCGCCAGGGAATTCGCGAATGTCGAAGCGATGGTGACGACGGGCGCGGACGTCCTCAGCGTCGGGCGCTGCGTCAACCTGCCCGACGCAAGGGCCCGCATCGGCGACCGCATCGCGCTGCAGGGCAATGTCGACAACGATATCCTGCTGCGCGGCACGGCCGACGACGTGGCGGCCGCCACCCGCGCCTGCATCGAGGCCGGCGATCGCACCGGGCACATCGTCAATCTCAACCACGGCATCCTCAAGGACACGCCGTTCGACAACGTCGTCAGACTGATCGACACCGTCCGGACGAGCGAGATCCCCGCGGGCGACGAACAAGGAACCCGACGCGATGCAACAGTCGAATGACACCATCGTCATCGGCGGCGGCATATCGGGGCTCACCGCCGCGTGGCGATTGAATCGCGCGGGAAGACGCGTTCTCCTACTCGAGGCGAGCCTGCGCATCGGCGGCGCCATCCAGACTACGCGCCGCGACGGCTTTCTCCTCGAGCACGGGCCGTTCAACGTACTTGTCCGCTCCGCCGAATTCCGCCGCATGCTCCACGATCTGCGCGACACGCTCCCGATCGTGCGCGCGGACCGCGAAGTCGCGAGGAACCGCTTCGTCATGTCGGGCGGAAAACTCCACCGCGCCCCCGCCGGGCCAGGTGATCTGCTCTTCAACTCGCTGCTGTCACCGCCCGCGACGCTTCGCATGCTCCGCGGGCTGCTGATCAGCCGACCCCGGCGCGACGACCGCGAAACGCTCGACATGGTCGCCCGCCGCAGGCTCGGAGACCGCTTCGCCGACACGCTCGCCAGCGCACTCTCGGTCGGTATATTCGGCGCCGAGAGCACCGACATCGAGTTCTCCTCCTGCGTGCCCAGGATCGCCAGGATCGACCGCAACGCGCGCTCGCCCCTGCTCGCGATGCTGCGCGCCAAGCACGACGCCCATGAGAGCGAGAAGATCCGCGGCCTGGTGAGCTTCGAGGAAGGGCTTGCCGCGCTGCCGCGCACGCTCGCCGACGAACTCGGCGACTCCGTGTGCATGGATTCCCCCGTGAAATCGATCACCCGCCAGAACGACGGCTCATGGGGCGTGCAATGCGCCAGGCGGGAAGAGCCGACGGTACTCACCGCCGACAACATCGTCCTGGCCGTCGGGCATGAAGCGGCAGCCAAGATGCTCGGGCCCATCGACGACGAACTGTCCGGCATCATCGGCAGCGTCTCCGGCTCTTCCATGCTCGTTCTCAATCTCGGGTTCCGCCGCGAACAGGTCCGGCACCCGCTCAATGGCTATGGCCTGCTCGCCGCCGGGTCCGAACGCACCTGCCCATACCTCGGCGTGCTTTGGGCGAGCAGCGTCTTCCCGCACCACGCGCCGGCCGGGTACTGCGTGATGCGCGTCTTCCGCGGCGGCTCCAGACACCCCGGCTGTGTCGAAATGTCAGACGCCGAGAACGTGGACGCCGTGATGGACAATCTCCGAGAAACGCTCCAGATCACGGGCGACCCCGCCCTCATCCACATCTGCCGCTGGCCAAACGCGATCCCCCTCTACGCGCCCGGGCACGGCGAAAAGATCCGCCGCGCGAACGAGATCGCCGACCGCATCGGCGGGCTTTACCTCGCAGGCAACTATACCGACGGAATCTCGATCGGCAGCTGCGTCGAGCGCGGCGATCGGATCGCGCACCAGATCCTCGCGCTGTCCCCACGTGCAATCGAATCCAATCAGACAGGCGTCCGGCAGTCCAGCCCGACCATGGTGGCGCAATGACACACGACACTCTCAACATCAATAGACGCCCGCGCAGGCTCCGCCGCACGCCGGCGCTCCGCGCCCTCGTCCGCGAAACCACCCTCCGCCCAGACCAGCTCATCCTCCCCATGTTCATCTGCGAGGGGAGCGACAGGCGCGTTCCGATTGAGACCATGCCCGGCTGCGACCGACTCTCCATCGACCTCGCGATCAACCTCTGCCGCGAAGCGGTTGACCTCGGTGTCGCTTCTTTCGCGATCTTCCCCGTTGTCGAAGACCACCTGAAGACGCTCGATGCGGTCGAAGCGCTCAACCCGGACAGCCTGAACTGCCGCGTCGTGCGCGCCCTTCGCGAAGCCCTGCCCAACGCCACGCTCATCACCGACATCGCGCTCGATCCATACTCGAGTCTCGGTCACGACGGCCTCGTCTCACCCGAGGGCGAGATCCTCAACGACGAGACCGTCCACGTTCTCCGCGACATGGCCGTCCTTCACGCCGACGCCGGCGCGACCATTGTTGCGCCCTCCGACATGATGGACGGGCGCATCGGCGCGATCCGCGACCGCCTCGACGACGCCGGGCACCAGAACGTGCTCATCATGAGCTACTGCGCCAAGTACGCCTCGTCCTTTTACGGCCCCTTCCGACAGGCGCTCGACTCCGCCCCCGCCGGGGCCGCCAACGTCCCACGCGACAAGAAGACCTACCAGATGGACCCGTCCAACGCGCGTGAAGCTCTGGTCGAGGCCGCGCTCGACACAGCGGAGGGTGCTGACTTCCTCATGGTCAAGCCCGCGCTCGCCTACCTCGACATCATCCACCGCATCCGCGCAGCGTCGGAACTGCCCATCGCCGCGTACCAGGTCAGCGGCGAGTACGCGATGATCAAGGCCGCAGACGAACGCGGTTGGATCGACGGCAACGCGTGCATGATCGAGTCGCTCACGGCGATCCGCCGTGCGGGCGCGGACTGCATCCTCACCTACGCCGCGCTCGACTATGCACGCTGGTGGCGAGACGTGTCCGCCTCCTGAATCGCCCGCGCGAGCGCCGCGAATGAGGGCGTCGGCGCGATTACGTCAGGATTCACACCATGCACCGCAAGCGCCGCCGTCGTCGTCGGCCCGATGCTCGCGGTCTTCGCGGCAATCTCCCGCACCCCCCTCACCGCCGACGGGCTCGCGAACGCGATCATCTCGGCCTCGGCCACGAGCGATTCGTCATACGCGATTGCATCGGTGTCGTACAGCACCGGTGAGATACACGTCACAGTCTCCGGCAAGTCGGGCTCGCTCGCCGCGGCCGATCGTGGATACCAGATCCGCGCGGACGATTTGCCTGACACGATCTTTTGAGCCAATTCCCGCAACAGACACGCGCCCGTCGGCTCGCTCGGCGTGAACGCAACCATCAGTCCGCGCCGCTCGGCCGCTTCGCGCGACGGCCCGCCCACAACCGCGATCCGCCCTCGCCGCGCCACATCGGCCGGAATCGCCTCAATCGCGAACGGACTCGTCATAACCAGCCAGTCCCCCTCACGCATGCCCGCAAGCAGTTCGCGCGGATCGCCGACCAATGTTCGCCGCACCACCGGCGCATGGATCACGTCTTGCTCCGCGTCGCGCAGCGCCGCCGACAACGGCCCATCGGCCGGCTCGTCTCGCGTTACCCAGACCCGCATGCCGCGCGCTCCAGTTGCGCCCTGAGTGTCGCCCCCAACTCGCTCCCGACCGCGATCGGATCATCGCCCGTCAGACAACCCTCCGCAAAATGAACCAGGTCATCCGTGAACAACTGTCCGTGCAGCGAGACGCCGTCGCCCTCGATTGTCGCGAGCGCGCCCACCGGCGTCTGGCACGTCGCCGCAACCGCCCGCAACACCGCCCGCTCCGCTTCGACCATCCGCCGAATCGACGCGTCATCGATCGCACCCACGATTTCCGCCGCCTCCGAGTCGCGCTGCGTCTCGATCGCCAGCGCCCCCTGCGCCGGCGCTGGCACGAACCGGTCCGTCGGCAGCGTCACCGTATGCGGCGCGTTCAGGTCCAGCCGCGACAGACCCGCCGCTGCCAGAATCACACCGTCGTACTCACCCGTCGTCAGCTTTGAAACCCGCGTCGGCACGTTCCCGCGAATCGCGACCAGTTCAACACCGGGACAGTACCTAAGAAACTGAGCGCTGCGACGCGGGCTGCTCGTCCCGACCCGGAATCCCGCCGGCAGACGCTCCAGATCCACCGCCTCGCGCGTCAGCAGCACGTCATGCGCCACCGTCCGATCCGGAAACGCCGCGATCGTCAGTTCCTCGGGCAACTGCGAGGGCAGGTCCTTGCAGCTGTGCACCGCAAGGTCGATCTCGTCCCGCAGCATCGACTCCTCCAGCGTCGTAACGAAGCTCCCCGCGGGCAAGTCCGGCGAGTGCAACGCTGCGTCCTGGCGCTGGTCGCCGTGCGTCTGGAAGATGACCTCCTCGACCTCCAGCCCCGGATACCGCTTCTCCAATGCGCCGATCACCCACCGCGTCTGCCACAGCGCCAAGTCGCTCCCGCGTGTCCCGAGTCGTAGATGCATCACGAAGCGATCTCCCTGAACGATTCCGCCGCAGTCTCGATCACGCGCGACACGTGCTCATCCGTATGCGCCGACGACATGAACATCGCCTCGTACCCCGACGGTGGCAGCCACACCCCGCGGTTCAACATCGCATGAAAGAACCTGCCGTACCCCGCGTGGTCGCTCGCTTTGGCGTCGTCGAGGTTCCGCACCGGCCTGTCCGCCAGCGTGATCCCGAACATCCCGCCGGTCGCCCCCGTCTGCACCGAGACCCCCGCGCCCGACGCCGCCTCCGCGACGCCCTCGATCAGACGACGGCTCTTCGCCGCAAGATACTCGTAAAACCCATCCGCGCGACACAGTGTCAATGTCGCCAGCCCCGCCGCCATCCCGAGCGGATTCCCCGAAAGCGTCCCGGCCTGGTATACCGGCCCCAGCGGGCTGACCAGATCCATCAACTCTCGCCGAGCCGCGTACGCCGCCACCGGCATCCCGCCCCCGATCACTTTCCCGAGGCACGTGATGTCCGGCGTCACGCCGACGATCGACTGCATGCTCCCCCACGCCACACGGAACCCCGACATCACCTCGTCGAACACGAGCAGGCACCCGTGCTCGCTGCACCCCCAGCGGAGTCCGTCGAGGAACCCATCGACCGGCTCGACATACCCCATGTTGCCCGCGAGCGGCTCGACCAGGATCGCCGCAATCTCACCCCCGTGCGACGCGAGGATCTCTCGCACCGCCCCGAGGTCGTTGTACGGCGCGAGCAGCGTGTCACCCGCCGCCTGCGCGGTGACGCCCGCCGAGTTCGGCGACCCGAACGCCGACCCGCCCGACCCCGTCGCCACCAGCAGCGCGTCCGAGTGCCCGTGATAGCACCCGAGGAACTTGATGATCCGCGATCACCCGGTTGCGGCCCGCGCCAGCCGGATCGCGCTCATCAGCGCCTCCGTCCCGCTGTTCACGAACCGCACCCGGTCCGCCGAGGGCAGGGCGCTCAGAATCAACTCCGCCAGCTCAGACTCCGCCTCACAGCTCGCGCCGAAGCTCAGCCCCTTGCCCGCCGCCTCCGTCACGCGCTCGACGACCTCCTGCCGCGCGTGCCCGACGATTGCCGGCCCCCAACTCCCCACCAGATCAACGTACTCGTTCCCATCGACGTCGCAGATCATCGCGCCCCGTGCGCGATCCACGAACACCGGCGTTCCGCCCACCGAGCCGAACGCGCGCACCGGAGAATTCACCCCGCCCACGAGAACCTTCTCCGCACGGGCAAATGCGGCCTCGGAGCGTGCACGCCGATCAGTAGAGAGCACGGCCATGACGGTAATGACACCTCGCAAGTGAAGGGCGCTGGCCCCGGGTTAAGCCCACCAATGATAGGCACACATACGACCTGAAGCGCCGGATTGCCGCCCCACGGAATGCGAGAAAACTCCTCCAAAATCAGTGATTCCGTACTTTGCAAGCGGATCGGATCGCTCCCGACATTGACCCGGCGCGCTGCCAGAAGCACCGCCCGAATGGTCCGCTTCCGCGCCGGGAACTCCACGCGAGTTCTGCCGCCCCGCGATCGCCGCAAGCAGACAACTGCCCGCGAGCATCACAAGATCATCCGCATCGTCGAGCGCTCTGAAGAACAGACAGAGGGCGAAGCGGAGAGCTAGGCCGGTCCCCTACGGGCACCCACCCACAAACGCATCCTGGAAGCACAGGAAGTCGAAGATGTCGCAGACGAGTGGGCCGGTGGTCGTGTCGCAGTCGCAGGCGTACGGCTCGCCGCTCACGAAGCTGTTCTGGAAGCAGAGAAAGTCGAAGATGTCGCAAACGCCCGCCGCGTGTGCTATCGTGTCGTGGCTGAGTGCATTGCTGCGGGTCGCGAATCCATAGCCGAAACGGCTTCGATGAATGCTGGCGAGCACGAGCCCGCGTGACGATTCCCGAGGAATCGCTGGGGTGTCCTTGACGATGCTTACAGCCGTCGGGCGTGTACGTGCTGAGGTCCGCGCCATTGGTCGCCTGCGCGGTAGAATCAGCGACCGACTCTGCCGGAGCACCAGGATGAGCCCGCACAACCGAGATAACCGCACAGCTCAGCGGCTCACCACACGCCGTTCGGTGGTGCTCGCGCTCGTGCTGGCCCTGACAGCCGTCGTACTGATATTTATCTTGTACGAGATCGTCGAGCGGACGTGGCTCGTGGACACGGACATGCAACTTCTTCGTCGGCTTCACATTGCCCGGGGAATCGGGTCGTCGGTCGTGGCGGCAATGCTGGCGGGCTGGGTCATCATGCGAAACGCGCCGCCGCTGCTGGCCTCGGTCGCGACGGAGGATGAATGGTTCGAGCAGGCGACGGTCGGCCAGCAGAAGCCAGAAGTGAACTACGCGTCATGGTTCATCCGGATGCGCTGGATCGCCGTCGTCGTGGCTGCGACATTCGTCATCACGTGCGTTCGGATCGTGCCGCTGCTGCCGGGAACGGTGTTGTGGCCTCTGCTTCTCACGCTGGGCGTGCTGGCCGGATCCAACGTGTGCTACATGTTCGTGTCAGCGCGCGGTGTTTGGAATCGCGGGTTCCTGCAGGTGCAGATATACAGCGATCTCGTCGTCCTGATGGTACTGCTCCATTTCTCAGGGGGCATCGAAAACCCCCTGTCCGTGATCATGCTGCTGCACGTGATCATCGCCGGCATTATCCTGACGCGGTGGCAATGTTATATGGTGGCCGTCGTTGGCGGGATTCTCTTTGGCCTGCTGGCGCTGGCGGAGGCGACGCACCTGGTCGACCACTACACCCTGGAGATCATTCCCCACGTTGCGAGCGATGAACGGGTTCAACACGCTGCTCATGAACCGCTGTACGTTTCGGTGCACGTCGTGCTTCAGTCGTCACTTCTCTTTCTCGTGGCGTACTTCGTTACGGCCGTGACCCAACGGTTGCGCATGAACGAAGTGCAACTGAAACGCATGGCCAGCAGGGCGTTGGCCGAGAGCCAGTTGCTCGAACGGTCCCTGGACACGACCGGCGCGGCGCTGCGCGTGCTGGGACCGGATCTTCGGCCCCGGTGGAGCAACACCCGATGGCAGGCGTGGTTTGGCGGGAGCGGGTCAGGCTCGTCGATGATCGAACGGCTCGACGGGGCAGAATCGGCCGCCCGGAAAACGTTTCGAGACGGACGGACACGGCAGACGGAATTGGGAGCCGATGAGACCGTGGCGTGCGGGCCCGAAGTGCCGGGGGGCGACCCGCGATGCTTCCAGATCACGACGGCGCCCCTGCGCGACGCGGCCGGAGATGTGCAGCAGGTCGTCGAACTGGCGCAGGACATCACCGAGCAGAAACAAACGCAATCGCAGCTTATCCGCGCCGGCCAGCTCGCCGCCGTGGGCGAACTCGCAGGCCAGGTCGCACACGAAGTCAACAACCCCATCGCGATCATCGGCGCCAAGAGCCGACTACTGCTTTCCGACCAGCGTGACGAGATGTCTGACAGCATCGCCGAGGAACTCGGGAAGATCATCGACTTGAGCGATCGCGTGGCCAGGATCGCGCAGGGACTGCTGTCGTACTGCCGGCCATCCGGAGCGGCGCGCACTCAGCTGGATATACGCGTTCCGGTTCGCAACGCCCTTGCGATGATCGAGCAGCCCGCGAACAGCGCGGGCGTGCAGATCGTGACCAACCTGTCGCACGATTTGCCATCCGTCCATGCGAATCAGCAGGAAATGGAGCAGGTCTTCCTCAACCTGGTGCTCAACGCTCTGGACGCGATGCCCCACGGCGGAACGCTTACGATCACGGCTCGACACGAGCGGAGCCCCAGCGACGGTGGCGGCGCGGTGACCGTTGTCGTCGAAGACAACGGCTGTGGCGTTGCCGCGTCTGCGCGCGACCAGGTCTTTCGCCCATTCTTCACGACGAAGAAGCTGGGACGGGGAACCGGTCTCGGGCTGTCCATCTGCCAGGGATTGATCGCGAGTCACGGCGGTAAAATCACGCTCACCAGCCAGGAGGGCCAAGGCACGCAGGTGACGGTGACGCTGCCCGGCGCGACAGGATCCGGGCCCCAGGGAGAGCCTCATGGCGAAGAAGCGGATTCTGGTCGTCGATGATGAAAAGGGCATGCTCGAGGTGTGCGCAGCGACGCTGAAGAAGCTGTCCGACGCGACGATCCTGGTCGAGCAGGACAGCCGCCGGGCCGTCGAGCGCGTGACCAGCGAGCATTTCGACCTTCTCATTCTGGACATCCGAATGCCGGACATCGGGGGCGTCGAGGTGCTCCGTCGGGCCCGCGCGCACGACCCGAACCTCGCGGTGCTGATGATGACCGCGTTCCCCAGCGTCGACACGGCCGTCGAGACGATGAAGCTCGGCGCCGCCGACTACATTACCAAGCCGTTTCTGCCCGACGATCTTCTGGCCACGGCCAACCGGCTGCTCGAGACGCATCAGCTTCGCGAGGTCACGCGCGTATTTCAGCGGCAGATGGATCGTACTTACGCGTTCGGCGAGATCATCGGAACGAGCGGCGTGATGCAGACGGTGTTCGACATGATCGAGCGCGTGGCCGCGACGAATGTCGATGTGCTCGTTCTCGGGGAGACGGGCACAGGCAAGGAGCTGGTCGCGCGCGCCATCCACCAGCGGAGCGACCGGAGCGGGCATCGCTTCGTGCCCGTCGACTGCGGAGCGATCCCAGACGATCTGCTCGAGAGCGAGCTGTTTGGGCACGAGCGGGGGGCGTTCACGGGCGCCCACCGACGCAGCATGGGGCTTATGGAGTTCGCGCACAAGGGCACGCTGTTCCTGGATGAGATCGCGGAATTGCCGCTGCATCTTCAGGTCAAGTTTCTGCGGATCTTGCAGGAACGGCGCCTACGCCGTGTCGGAGGGATCGAGGAGATCGACGTTGACGTACGCATCATCTCGGCCACGTCACGACAACTTGACGAGGAGGTCCGGCGACAGCGGTTCCGGTCGGACCTGTATTATCGAATCAATGTTGCCCGCATCGATCTGCCGCCGCTTCGAGAGCGCAAGGGTGATCTTCCGTTGCTCGTGTCCCACTTTATCGAACGATACGCGCCCGACATGGGCGAACGGGTATCGGGCGCTGAGCCGGACGTGCTCGAGGTGCTGGCGCGATACCCGTGGCTGGGCAACATCCGCGAGCTGCAGAACACGGTCAAGCGGGCGCTCATGATGTGCCGGGGCAGTATCCTGACGGTGGACGATCTTCCCGATGAGATCGTTGTGGGCGCGGGCATCCATCCGGCCGGCGGCGGGGGGAGTTTCTTCGACGCCCGGCAGCAACGGGTCGCGAAGTTCGAACGCGAATATCTGACCGCTCTTCTGACGCACTGCGCCGGAGACGTCTCGCGGGCGGCGCGCGAGGCGCAGCTGCCTCGCGGCACCCTCTACCGCTTCCTCAAGAAGTACCAACTGAACCCGGACGATTTCAGGGGTTGACCCGGGGGAACGCGACCGCGATATCGCCTCCCATCGGGCGGATCGCCTGTGCGGCCCGCGCGGCCCGTCATACCTGTGTGAATCGAGCCTGCGGTGTCACATTCATGTGACACGCATCGGAGACCCTCGGAATCGGGGTTCTACGCCATTCGCTTGCGCTGCCAGAGCTGAGCCGCTTACCGCGCGCAAGTGGTGTCACACGAATGTGACACAAACGCGCGGGCGCGGCGGCGTTGTGGTCGAAGCGATGCGTGATTTCGGGGCCGCCTATGCCCCAAGTGACAGTGTGGGGCGTTGTCGCCGAATCGTGGCACAGTCTTTGCTTTCACAACAAGAGTACGCGACATCGGCGTGCGGAGTCCTTCGGTTTGACCGCAGCAGAGGGCATCATGGTCTCGATTCTTGTCGACAGTCCGGACTCACACCTTGGCGCAACGCTGCGTCATTGTCTGTCGCTTCAGCGCTTTCGCATCGTGGACTCGCGGGCGCACGCGAACTTCATCGAGTTGGTGCGGCGCGAGCGCCCCGCCATCACCATCATCGACCGCGTCAACGAGTGCCAGGACGCCGCCCTCCTCAAGATCGCCATCGTGAAGGACTATTGCCCCGACACGCGGATCGTCGCCATCAGCGCGTGCCCATCGACGGCGGACGCCGCGATCGTGGAGCAGGGCGTGTTCTATTACCTGACGGATCCGGTGGGAAACGAACTGATCCGCATCATCGAAGCCGCCATCCGAACGCTCGGGCTGGAATATGAAGGTCTGCGTGATGTCTGACTCCGCGATGTCACACACGCTTGCCAAGCCGTCACCGATCCCCGGCTCTCATGGCGAAGTCGCGGAATCTCCGCGTCACCAGTTCGTTCATGTGGGCTTGTGGCTTGTATTTGTCTGCGGGATCCTGACCGTTGCGGCCGTGTTGTTCGTCTTCTCGCTGTTTCGTGGCGGACACGTCGATGTGGTCGGGCAGGGCAGCCGATTGCTCGACACGACATGGGGCGCCCTGGGCGTGCTGGTGCTGGCGCTGGGCAGCGGCATGATGGCCCTGGCGCTGGTGTGCGCCAGGTCTCGACAGGTCTGGGCGCACCGCCTGTTCCTCGGGATGACGCTGGTGTGCGGAACGTCGTTCCTTGTCATCAAGTACATCGAGGGCGCGACAATGTTCCCGGGGACGTCGATCCGCCGCGTGGCGTTCGATACCGCGTCCGCCGCCGGCACGTTCATGCCCGGTGATCCGGCGAAGGGGAGCGAGCTGTACTTGAGATCGTGTATGGCCTGCCACGGTCCCACGGGCGCGGGTGTTCCCGGTCTTGGCAAGCCGCTGGGCTCGAGCGCCTTCGTCGCCGGCCTGTCTGATCTCGATATGGTCGCGTTTCTGAAGGCGGGGCGCGACATCGACGACCCGGCCAACACAAGCGGCGTGATCATGCCGCCGCGCGGCGGGAACCCCATGCTCACCGATCAGAACCTGATGGACATCGCCGCCCGTCTCCGCGTGCTTCAGGGGATGGATTCCGGCGGTGCCGCAAAGCGTTCGGGTTCGACCAGCGCCGGGACGAGCCCGCCAAAGGCCGACCCGCTGCGCATGGCCTACACACGCCCGTTCTGCCGCCTGTATCTCTTGCTTACCGGCGTGCACGGTTTATTCATCTTCGCGAGCATGGGGATGATCGGCTGGTCGCTGGGTGACTCGCTGCTGCGGCGCTTCCGTGTCCGCCTTCGAGTGCCAGTCACCTTCGGCGGCGTCTACTGGCACGCCGCCACCGTGATCGCACTGATCCTTTACCCGTTGCTGTACCTGATCCGTTAGCTGTTGAAGTCAGACGCGGTCCGTCCAGCTGCGTGGACCACCGTCTCATCCAAAGGGAGTTGTTCAATGAGCCGAAACCATCTCCGATCCCCGTGCTGTGAGGGCGGCCGCAAGGTTTGCGGTCCATACGTATTGCGGCGCGTCGCCTTTGCCGCGGTCGGCATTGGTGTGCTGGTCGTCTTACTGAGCGCGTGTCAGAACGATTCGCGGTCGATCGCGCTGTTGGACTCGAGCGCCATCACGGCCCCGAGCTCACGCGGGTACGCGCTGTATCAGGCGAACTGTGCCGCCTGCCACGGCGCCTCCGGCAGGGGCAACGGCGTCGCCGCGATCGCCCTCGAAATCCGGCCTCGCGACTTCTGGAATGAGCCGTTTCGCTATGTGTCGACGTTGGACGGCATTCCCACGAGCGACGATCTCGCCCAGACGATCAGATCCGGCAGGCTGCACGGCGAGATGCCCGCGAGTCCGTGGCTCTCCGACGAAGATGTGCGCGTCCTGGCCGAGTACGTGCTGGAGTTCAATCGCCTCGGATGGGTCGAGAGGCTCTCTGGAGACGAGTCGATGTCGGCCGCGGATGTCGAGGAGATCGCGTCCGATCGCGTCACGCCGTTGGAGCCGATCGTCGTCCCGATGCCGAGCCCGGACTTTCGGCCTAGTTCGGAGGTCGGGCGCAGCTTGTATGTCCAGGCGTGCGCGTCATGCCACGGCCCGAGCGGGCGGGGCAATGGGCTGAACATGCCGCTGGACGACCGCGGCCGACAAGTCATGGTCCGCGATCTGACGAGCGATCCGATTCGCGGCGGCGCGAGCCCGACCGAGTTGTTCAAGCGCATCCGGTGCGGTGTGCCAGGCACGCCGATGCCCGCGCAATTGGCGCTCACAGATGACCAGGTCTGGCATCTCGTGTTCTACACGCGCCAGCTCATGGGACGGCCGATTGGTCAGACCAGCCCGTGAGTCGTCTTCATCACGTCGGAGTGCACGCACACGAAAGGAGCACACGAATGTTGAGCGTCACACAGTTTCTCGCCCTGCTTACGACCGCGCTACTCGCCGCGGCGCACGCAACGCAGCCGAAGACCAACGACGGCTACACGCCCACAACCGTCCCCAACGGAGGCACAATCGTCGGTGTTGTCACGTACGACGGCCCGACGCCGGAGAGGCGGCCCATCGATGTGGCCACCAAGGAGGAGGTATGTCACAAGGACCCGATCTACAGCGAGAAGCTGGTTGTCTCCGAGGACAACGGGCTCCGGTGGGCCGTCGTTTCGATCGCGGAGATCAACACCGGCAAGCCGTTCCCCGACCCGGAGAACCCGGACACTCGGCCGACGCTCGACCAGAAGGGCTGCACTTTCAGCCCGCACGTCGTGGTGGTGCCCAGGCAGCAGCCGCTCACAATCCTGAACAGTGACGGCGTGCTCCACAACGTGCACACCTGGTCCCGAAGGAACAGGGCCAAGAACGTCGCCATGCCCGGCATGATCAAGGAAATGACGCTGAAGTTCCGGCGGACGGAGACGATCCGCGTGACGTGCGACATTCATCCGTGGATGGAGGCGTGGATTGTCATCACCGACCATCCGTACCACGCCGTGACCGATGAGATCGGCGCGTTCAGGCTCACCGACGTGCCGCCGGGCACCTACGTGCTTCGCATGTGGCACGAATCGTTCGGCCCCATGGAGAAGGAAATCACCGTTCGCATCGATGAGGAGACACGCGTCACATTCGCGCTTTCAAAGGCGGATCGTCTCAAGGAAGGCAATAAGAATGGACAGTAAGCGAACACACACATTTATCATCGTCGCGGCGCTGGCAGCCGTGGTAAGCGGCGCCGCGGCTCAGGAGGCGCCCAAGGCCCCCGTCTCCCGCGCCGAGTACGAGAAGCTGAGGCGAGAGATCGATGATCTCAAAGCGCAGCTGGCAACGCTCCCAACGATCCAACCGGATCAGAGTGTGCAGCCGACGCGCGACGCCCTGTGGGAAACGCGTCTGCGCCTCGACGCCCTGGAGAGTTTCAACGCAGATCGCGAGACCAGCGACATCGGCTTTCACCTGTCCGGATTCGCGTCCACGGGGTACACGGATTCCGAGGACGAGAACTCGACGTTCTCAGCCGGCATCTCTCCAGTGTTCTTGTGGCAGCTGGACGATCGGCTTCTGTTCGAGGCGGAATTCGAATTCGGGCTCGAGAGCGTTGACGGCGAAGGAGAAACGGAAGTTGAACTCGAGTACGCCAACGGCTCGTATCTCCTGAACGACTACATCACCGTTGGCGCGGGCAAGTTCCTTACGCCGTTCGGGATGTTCGGCGAACGGTTGCACCCCACCTGGATCAACAAGCTGCCCAACATGCCCTTCCCCTACATGCACCACGGGGGGATCGCGCCCATGACAAGCCTCGGCGCGTTTGTCCGCGGCGGGATCCCGCTCGGCGAAGCGAAGGGAAACTACTCGTTGTATATCTCAAACGGGCCCAGCCTCGAGACAGAGGGGCACCACCCCGGAACACTGAGTTTCGAGAACTTCGACGACGCGAACGACAACAAGGCGTTGGGTGGGCGCATCGGCTTCCTGCCGATCAGCAGTCTCGAACTCGGCTACTCGTTCCAGTTCGCCGACGTGGACGCCAGCACGTTCGATCAGGACGTCGACTCATTCATCCAGGGTTTCGACGTGAGTTACGTGCGAGAGTACGACGCGATAAGGGGCGTGATTGATATTCGCTTCGAGTGGGTGTTCTCAGACGTGGACGATGCCGTGTTCTTCGACGAGGACGACGGCGAGTTCTTCACCTTCGACAACACGCGCCACGGCGGCTACGCCCAGTTCGCCTACAGACCCACACAGGTCGACATCGACTTTGTGAAGAACCTTGAAGTTGTCGGCCGGTATGACTGGCTCGACGTCGGGAGCGGAGTGCCCGACGACGACAAAGAGCGCTGGGCGATCGGCCTCAACTACTGGCTTACCAACAGCAGTGTCATCAAGCTGTCGTATCAACAGACCGACGTTGACAACCAGGACGAGACCGGCGCCTTCCTGGCGCAGTTCGCCATAGGATTCTGAAAGGACCATGAACCATGCGACGAAGAACAATAATCCGCAGAGCGTCGGTTGGCTTATTCGCGACGGCACTCGCTTTAGGCATCATCGTCGGGTGTGGCATGAATGAGACCAGCGCCGCGCTTGGGCCCGAACCGGCATCGCTTGGCGTGCTCTCCGCCCGGGAGTCGAACGAGGCTGTCACCGGTGGGGCACAGTTGTGGGCGCAAAACTGCAATCGCTGCCACAATTACCGAGCGCCGGCGTCGTTGAGCGACCAGCAGTGGAAAATCGTTCTCCACCACATGCGCGTCCGGGCGAACCTGACGGCCAAGGAGCATAAGGCGATTCTCCGGTTCCTTCAGGCTGCGAACTAGCCCGGACTTCCAGGGGCCTCTGGGCGACTTGCCGCGTGTGTGCTCCCGGGTGCGGCGGGCAACCGGATGCCTCAGAAGGGGCCGACGTTGCAGGATCAAACGAGCGGAGTGAACAATGACCCGATCAGACGACACGATCTCCGATGCGACAACACGCCGACCACTGCCCCGTTCGTTGATCGTCGGATCGACCATCGCAGTCTTTGTGGTGAATCTTCTCATTCTGGGATACGCGATGTACATCCACGTTCCCACCCCGAACGGGTCGAAAACGATCTCACCCACGGCCATCAGCGGTGGCAAGGATTCACGTACCGGCTCTTCGCGCACGGCTTCGAGCGGTCTCGTCTCGATCCGTAGCGGCACGACAGATTCCGGCTTGATGGAGAGTTCCGCCGACGATGATGAGGACGGCGACTGGTTCTACGAGCCCGTCAAGGTCGTCAATGAACTCGATCTGCCCAGCCTGGAAGAAGCCCGGCCTCGGTACATCCAACAATGCGCGGCCTGTCACGGGGTCGAGGGGCGCGGGAACGGGCCGGCCGCCGATCTGCTCGTGCCCCCCCCGCGGGACTTCGTCGGAAGCGTCTTCCGCTATGCCACGTCGGGGTCCGACCGCGAGCACATCATCAGCGATCTCGAACGAATCATCACGCAGGGCGTGCCCCGAAGCGCGATGCCCGGCTTCGGCGGTGTGCTGCCCGAGCGACAGATCGCGGGCCTTGCCCGCTATGTGTTCGATATCCGCGAGCGCGGCGACGACCTCGCACGCCCGGATGATCCCGTCGATGTCGGCGCTCGCCCGCCCATCACGCCCGAACTCGTCGCCCGGGGCAAGGTGCTGTACACCAATCTGGCGTGCAACAGTTGTCACGGCGATTCGGGGCGAGGCGACGGCATGAACGCGATGGCGCTCGTCGATTTCCAGGGCCGCCCCGTTCGTCCCGCCGATTTCACGACGGGGTTGTTCAAGGCCGGCCAGGCTCCTGAGGATCTGTGCAGAACTGTCCTCAGGGGCGTCCCCGGCACACCGATGGTCGCCTACGAGGCCATCCTCACCCAGGACAACGATGACGATACCGTCAACACGCTCGATGCGTGGGCGGTGGTGGCGTACATCCGATCGTTTGCGCCACATCCGAGCCCGACGGGAGCGGCTTCTGGAGCGGTGTTGAACGCCGTTCCGGCCCCCGACGAGGCGATGCTGAGCGATCCGTCGCACGTGGCGTGGCTCGGCATCGAACCAACCATCGTCACCATGAAGCCCGTGCAGCAGCGCCCCGAGGAGACGACCTGCGTGCGGATCCGCGTGGTTCGGACCGCAGATCGTATCGCGATTTGCCTGGACTGGCACGACCGGACGCCGGATGTCATGCCCCAGAGCGGGCTCTACGCCGACGCCGTCTCTGTCATGTTTGGTCTGGGTGACGGGGTTCCCGCGCTGCCGATCGGTCTGGGCTCGGGCGCGGGGTACCAGGGTGACCCGGTGAACATCTGGTACTGGCGCGCGGATCGACAGTATGAAGCGACGGTCGGACAGCAGCGTTCAACAAACTCGACGAACGATTCAACGGGCGACACATGGTATCTCTTCGTGCCGGGCCCCGACGCGCGGGTTCCACGGACCGATCGCGCGGACGGCTCGCCCGGGAGCGGCATCGATCTCACAGACCAGCTGCGCCCAGCCACCCGTGCCGTGCTCGAGGCGAACGCAAACGACGCCGGCCACGTCCTGCCCCAGCCCGCCGACGGTCAGGCCACGACAAGCACCGCGGCGTGGTCGAACGGCCTATGGCGCGTGGTCATGGTCAGGCCCAGGGCCACGAACGATGGCGCAGACGTGCAGTTTGATTCGAGCCGCCGAATTCCCCTGTCGGTGGCGATCTGGAACGGCTCCAAGGGAGACCACGACGGCGTCAAACTCGTCTCAGGCTGGCACTGGATTACGTTCGATGGGTGATCTTCGTTTCGAATCACCGACCCGCGCATCGAACAGCCGAACCGTTCCGCGAGTGGGAGGTCAGCGTTTTATGGAACCTTGTCAAACCCAAACGAATAAGATGCCGTTTGGTTTGTCCCCTACTCGACACCTGCTGCCGCGCGTTGTGCGAGTTGGGCGACGGCATCGTGCAGGAGTCCTTAGCATGAGCACTCGTCAGGCCTGGCATTTGACACGCTGGGGCCGCGCGTGCCTGTTTCTGGGAAGCATCAGGCTGGCGGTGCCGGTGCTGACGATCATCTCGGGCATTCTCGTGTGGGGGACGTGGA
>JADFOF010000185.1 GCA_022563015.1 Planctomycetota bacterium | reverse complement strand
CGCGGGTTCTGCTTCCTCCGAAACGAGTCGCGACCGGAAGGGAGCGAGGTTGGGCGCCCCCTATCGCGTTGGTTACGCCCGGAGCACTCCCTTCCGGTCGTGCCTCGTCCGGAAGGGAGCGAGTTGGCGCACCCCGACAACGAGTCGCGACCGGGAGGGGAGCGGACGCCGAGTCTGAGCCCGCCCTGGGGCGAAGGCTCGGATCAGGGGCGTACACAAGTCATCAGAGACTCCCGGGCCTCTCGCGCATCATCGACTCCTATTGACTGATCAGCCCGATCGTCGCCAGGTGCTCGGCCACGCGCTCGACGCAGCTCGCAACATCCGTCCGCTCGGTCGCGAGCACCACCTCCGCGCGTGTTGGCGGCTCGTACGGATCGTCGACACCCGTGAACCCGGCGATCTCCCCCGCGCGCGCCTTCTTGTATAGCCCCTTGGGATCTCGCTGCTCGCACACCTCGATCGGCGTGTCCACAAACACCTCGACGAACGCGAGCCCGGCGTCCTCGTGCAGCTGCCGAACCGCGTCGCGGTCGCTCCGGTACGGGCTGATGAAGCTGGCGATGACGATGCACCCGCTGTCGGCGAATAGCCTGGCCACCTCGCCCACGCGCCGGATGTTCTCGGCCCGGTCGTCGGCGGAGAACCCGAGGTTGCTGTTGAGCCCGTGCCGAACGTTGTCGCCGTCGAGCCGATACGCATGGATCCCGCGCCGGATCAGCCTCGCCTCGAGCGCCGACGCGATGGTGCTCTTGCCCGACGCGCTCAGCCCGGTGAACCAGACCGTGCCCCCGTTGCACCGGAGCGCGTCGAACCGCTCGGCCCGCGACAGCTCGCCCTCGTGCCAGGTGATGTTGCCCGGGTCGGACATGCGTGTGATCCTACCCCCGCCCGGCCGGCACGGTTCGCGCCCCCGAAGCGCTATACTCGCGGTCAGGGAGGCTTTTTCGACGCAATAACCGTTCCGGAACACCGCCGCGGCTGGCCGGGCGGGGCGATCCTGCCGACTCATCGAACCGGGCGCGTCCGCACGGACTAAGAACGACCGAGCACCATGCACGAACTGGCCCGCTACAACCTCTCGCACCTCCAGGTCCTCGAGTCCGAAGCCATACACATCATGCGCGAGGTCGCCGCGCAGTTCGAGCGCCCGGCCCTGATGTTCTCCGGCGGGAAGGACTCGATCGTGATGGTCCGCCTGGCGGAAAAGGCCTTCCGCCCCGCACGATTCCCGTTCCCGCTGCTCCACGTCGACACCGGGCACAACTTTCCCGAGGCCATCGAGTTTCGCGACTGGCTCGTCGAGCAGGTCGGCGAGCGCCTGATCGTCGCCTCGGTCGAGGACGCGATCAAGCGCGGGATCGCGACTGAAGACCCCGGCCCCATGCCCAGCCGAAACCGCGCACAGATCCCCACACTCCTGGACGCCATCGAACGCCACGAGTTCGACGCACTCTTCGGCGGCGCCCGGCGCGACGAGGAAAAGGCACGGGCCAAGGAACGCATCTTCTCGTTCCGCGACGAGTTCGGCCAGTGGGATCCCAAGAACCAGCGCCCCGAGCTGTGGCACCTCTACAACGGGCGAATCCGCAAGGGCGAGCACATCCGCGTCTTCCCGCTCTCGAACTGGACCGAGATGGACGTGTGGCAGTACATCGCCATCGAGGAGATCGCCGTGCCGTCCATCTACTTCAGCCACGAGCGCGACATCGTGCTCCGCAACGGGCAGATCATCCCGGTCAGCGATTTCTTCCCGCCCCGGGACGGCGAGCAGGTCATCCGCAAGACGGTCCGTTTCCGCACCGTGGGCGACATGACGTGCACGGCCGGTGTGGACAGCCCGGCGAGCACGCTCGAGCACATCATCGCCGAGGTCGCCGCCGCTCGGGCCAGCGAACGCGGCGCCCGCCTGGACGACAAGCTCTCCGAGGCCGCCATGGAAGACCGCAAGAAAGAAGGGTATTTCTGACCCATGCCCTCCGACCGCGCCACAAATCCCGCCACCGAGCCCGCCGCCGGACCCAAGCCCGTCAGCCGCGAGCGATACCTCAACATGGATCTGCTGCGGCTGCTGACGTGCGGCTCGGTGGATGACGGCAAGTCCACGCTCATCGGACGCCTGCTCTACGACTCAAAGTCCATCTTCGAGGACCAGCTCGAAGCCGTGCAGCGCACCAGCCTCAGCCGAGGCGACAAGCACATCAACCTCGCCCTGCTGACGGACGGCCTCCGCGCCGAACGCGAGCAGGGCATTACCATCGACGTCGCCTACCGCTACTTCGCCACGCCGCGGCGGAAGTTCATCATCGCCGACACGCCCGGCCACGTCCAGTACACGCGCAACATGGTCACCGGCGCCAGCACCGCGAACCTGGCGCTGGTGCTGATCGACGCGCGGCATGGCGTGATCGAGCAGACGCACCGGCACTCGATCATCGCCTCCATGCTCCGCATTCCACACATGGTCGTCTGCGTCAACAAGATGGACCTCGTCGGCTACAGCGAGGACCGGTACGAAGAGATCCGCGCCGATTTCGAGAGTTTCGCCGCACGGCTTGAGATCAGCGACATCTCGTTCATCCCCATGTCCGCGCTGCACGGCGACAACGTGGTCGAGCGCTCGGACAACATGCGCTGGTACCAGGGCGCAGCCCTGCTGCACTACCTCGAAAACGTCCACATCGCCTCGGACCGCGACCTCATCAACTGCCGCTTCCCCGTCCAGTGGATCATCCGCCCGCACTCCGACGAGCACCACGACTACCGCGGGTACGCGGGCCGGGTCGCCGCCGGCGTCTTCAAGGTCGGCGACGAGATCGTCGCCCTTCCGTCCGGGTTTCAGTCGCGCGTCAAGTCGATCGACCACTTCGATGAGAAGCTTCACTGCTGCTACCCGCCATTGTCCGTCGCGATCACGCTCGAAGACGACATCGACATCTCCCGTGGCGACATGCTGTGCCGACCGGACAACCGACCGCACACCGGCCAGGACATCGAGGCCATGCTGGTCTGGATGTCCGACCAGCCGATGCAGCCTCGGCACAAGTACGCCCTGCGCCACACCACGCGGGCCGTGCGCTGTCTCGTCACGCAGCTCAAGTACCGCCTCAACATCTCGACCCTGCACCGCGACCTGGACGCGACGCAGCTGGGGCTCAACGAGATCGGCCGCGTCACCATTCGCACCACTCAGCCGCTCTTCTTCGACTCCTACCACCGCTGCCGAACCACCGGCAGCTTCATCCTCGTCGATGAAACGAGCAACACGACTGTCGGCGCCGGCATGATCCTCGGCCCGGCGTAGTGTGGTTTCAACCACCGCGTCCGCACGGACGCCGAGTCTGAGCCCGCCGCGGGGCGAAGGCTCGGATACCCCCGACGACGCGCGCGCCTGCGACACGAGCAGCGCCCGGCAGGAAGCGGATCCCCCGCGCTCGATCGCGCACCGGCGCGGGCTCAGATCAGATGTCGCGCCGAGACGCGCGCCGAAGGCCCAGACAGATCCCGAGCGCGGCGCGTGCTGACCTGTGTGCGAACTACGCCTCAATGACACGCCTCGATCCCAGGCCGGGATCGCGCAAAGGCCGCGACACGACGCCAGAACCAGCGGTTTCGGGGGTTTTACCCATTTTCGTTGAGATTACAGACTATCTCCGAAAAGGGTGTTGCACCTGGGGACGGATTCTGGTATAACCGGACCCATGCGACCCGTGGGTGTTCCCCGGGGCCGCATTCCGCACACAGTTCTGTCAGCGCGAGGAGTAGTAAGAAATGAGAAGGAATCACCCATTGTTCCGCCACGGGCCTCTCGCGGCGTCGTTGTGCGCCTTTCTGGCCGCCAGCGTGCTCGCCTCGACCTCGGTCGGACCCGAGCCGGGCGATCTGCCCGCCCCGCCCGTCATGGCCGACAATGACACCCTGCGAATCGAGGCCACCGCCCCGGCCGCCCAACCTGCGGTGCGTCAAGACCAGCGCGTCATCCAGATCACCGGCTCGAACCGAGAAGTCCACCTCTGGAACCAGCGCGCGCTCGACGGCTCGCTCACCAGCCACTACGCGATCATGGAACGCCGCGCCGGCGATGCGGCCGCCTCGATCGTCGGCCGCGAGAGACAGACCAGCTACGACATCGGGCTGCGCTACGCGTCGTTCGACCCCCGGATCGCGACGCCGGGCGTGAACGCCCAGTTGCTGGCCCCGGCGAACAACGAGCTCTTCCTCGTCCAGTTCTGGGCTGTCCCGCTGGACGAGATGCGCGCCGAGATCGAAGCCATGGGCGGCAAGATCTACCGCTTCCTCGAAGACCACACCCACATCGTCCGCATGCCGGCGGGGATCGCGGACAATGTGCGGCGTCTGAACTACGTCCGCTGGGTCGGCCCGTTCCACCCGGCGTACAAGCTGGACGAGCAGATCATCTCCGCCTTCGTGAAGAACTTCCCCGGGGGAGGCGTCGAGGGCGCGCGAGAAGGCGTGGGCGAATGGTTCACAAAGGGCGAGTACTCGATCGAGGTGTTCGAGCGCGCTGGCGGGAAGCCGGTGATCGAGCAGCTCGTGGAGGCACGCGATGATGGGATCGTCCCACCCGCGCCCCAGCGCCCCGCGCCGGGCGATCTCGGACAGCAGGCTGTTGTCAGGACGGCCATTCTGGCGATGGGCGGCAGCGTCAGCGTCGTCACGCCGGGTGGTTTTCGCATGCAGGCGCACCTTGCGCCGGATCAGCTTATCCGCGTTGCCCGCATGAACGAGGTGCATGTCATTGAGCCGTGGGGTTTCGGCGGGCATGACATGAACCTCGTCCGCCAGATCGGCGGAGCGAACTTCATCGAGAACACGCTGGGCATCACGGGCCAGGGCGTCCGCGCCGAGGTGTTTGACATTGAACTGCGCACCACACATCAGGAATTCACGAACAATGCGCCCCTGATCCACAGCGCCGGCACCGCCGGCTCTCCGCCACACGGCACGTCCGTGTACTCGGTCATGTTCGCACGGGGGGCGAGCGCCAATGCCCGAGGGCTGCTCCCGGACGCCGATCAGGGCATCTTCTTCCGGCATTCGGAGTCGACGCAGTTCGGCGGTGCCAAAACGCGTCTCACGATCGCGCAGGAGCTGCTCGGCGGGACGTATGCGGCGGTCCTTCAGACCTCAAGCGTCGGGAATGCGAGAACGTTCTTCTATACCAGCATCTCCGCGGAGATGGACGATGTGATCTTCGTCTCTCAATTGCTCCATACACAGTCGCAGAGCAATGCGGGCAACCAGGATTCCCGCCCGCAGGCATGGGCCAAGAACATCGTCTCCGGCGGCGCTGTCAACCACTTCAACACCGCCAGTCGCAATGACGACACCTTCCTGGCGGCCAACTGCGGGAACTTTTTCGGTGGAACCAGCACAGGGCCGGCACAGGACGGCCGCATCAAGCCGGATCTGTCCTTCTTTTACGACTGTACCGTTGCCGCCGCGAACAGCAGCAACACCGCGTACACTCAGTTCGGCGGCACCAGCGGCGCCACGCCGTCGGTCGCCGGCTACATGGGCCTCTTCCACCAGATGTGGCACGAGAATACGTGGGAGGGCTCCGGCCGCCTCGACAACACCGTTGCCGGGCACACCGTCTTCAACGACCGCC
>JADFOF010000184.1 GCA_022563015.1 Planctomycetota bacterium | reverse complement strand
TTCAAGAGCAAGGATCCCGACTCGTCGCGCATCTGGTGGACCGACGGCGGGGTGCACCAGAACCTGACCTTCCCGGTGCAGCCGGACCCGATCTCGGGCATGAACTGCTGGCACCAGATCGTCACCGTCGAGCGCGCGCACAAGGGCGACCAGTACGCCGACGTGCAGGTCGATACGTCCAAGTCGATGGAGGTCTACCGCGAGTGGCTGGCGATGACGCGGCCCGCGCCGGGGCCGGACAATCTTCGCAGGCCACTCTGGTTTGCCCGCGCGGTTCGTCCGGACGATTCGGTGTACCGGATCGACGACTAGCCCATCTTGCTGGATCATGTTTCGTGCCCGGACACGTTTTCTTGTGTGGCATGTCGTTGTGCTCGTGTGCCACTGACCTTGCCTTGAAGGTCAGTGTCTCTGGCCAACGAAGAGCACTGACCGGAAGACGGGTCAGTGGCACATCGGATGGGCTGCCCGGGAGTAGGAAACAGGGAAAAAGAAGGTAGTTTGATGAGTGCCACACCTCGCCACCGCCTTGGGTGGCGCAGGTGTGCCGTCTCGCCAACGCACACCTGCGCCGCCTCAAAGCAGGCGTCGAGGTGTGGCACTCGCTGCTCCGGACGCGGTGAACGGGGAAAGAATGGAAGCGAGGCGGCCCAGTGCTGCGCCATAGTCGCTCATGCAGGATGCGTCGCGATGTCAGCCCGTGTCCGCTGGTGCAGCATGTGCCGATCCAGGCTCAGCCGTACTGCCCACGCCACCGCTCAACAACTTCGATCCTTCTGTCACGCCGATGAAGATCGCCATCAATACAAGAAAGCACCCGAACGATTTCTGGAGCGCCCGCTGATTGATCCTGGGACCGATCATCACGCCCGCCGCACTGCCCAGCATGCCGATCCCGACAAAGATCGCGATCACGCCCCATTCAAGGCTGAACCCCTGTTCCACAGCCTTGGCATACCCCGCGCCCGACTTGAGTGCGATGATGAACAGTGCTGTGCCGATCGCGGTGTGCATCGAGAGGCCGCAGCGGAGCACGAGTACCGGCACGACCAGGAATCCGCCGCCCACACCCGCAAACGCGGTGACGAGCCCGACCAGGAGCCCGTCGATTGCGATGCTCACCTTTCTCGGCTCGGGTTTGGGCTCGGGGCAATCCTCGTTCGCGGGCAGCACCCTGGGAAACAGCATCTTGTAGGCAGCTGCACCGATCAAGAGCGAGAGCACGACGAGTTGCAGTTCCGATCGTGCGAACACCGCGACCACCTGCCCGCCATAGCTCCCGATCATCCCGGGGATGCCGAAGAGCAGCACGTACTTCCACTTCACCTGCGTGCGCATGGCGTATGGAAGCGACGACATGAGCGCGATGGAGCCGACGATCACAAACGCCTCTGTAATCGCCTGTTTTTCCGGATGGCCGAGCAGGTAGATCAGCATCGGGATGGTCAGGATGGAACCACCGGAGCCGAGCAGTCCCATCGCCAGCCCGACCACCGCTGCGCCGACCCATGCGAAGATCACGGAGCCGCCCCCCGCGAGCGAGGTCGCCTCGCACAGGCCCGATCAGGTATCGCACAGCGCATCACGTCGCGAGTGTATGCCCCGCATGTCCCCTCCCCCGTCGCCGACGGGGGAGGTGCCGAGCGCAGCGAGACGGAGGGGGTCTTCGATTGACGAAGTGATGGAGTGACGAAGTGACGAAGTGACGAAGTGATGGAGTGACGGCGTGCTCCCTCCACCGCGTGCGGGGGAGGTGCCGAGTCTTCGAGGCGGAGGGGGTCTTCGGTGGGCACACGTTTCGCGACGCCCATCGCTCGCGGACCTATGATCGGACTGGGAGAACGCTCCCGGTGAAGAGCCCGCGCTGGCGCTTGGGCCTCGTTGGGCTGTGTTTGTCTTTGCTTTTCCGACGACTGATGCCATCCGCATATCCCATTCCGGCTTCGGTCCAGGGCGTGTCGAAATCGCCTCGTCACCGAGCGAGGTCGCGGGCCCGCGTGCCGCTGCCTGTGATCCAGGCCTTGCCGCCGACCGCTCCTCCAATGGCGCCGCTGGACCGGAGCCAGCCCCCCACCCGACTCATCGACTCGTTCGGCCGGGTCATCCGCGACCTGCGGCTGAGCATCACCGACCGGTGCAACTTCCGCTGTGTGTATTGCATGGATCCCGATGTGACGTTCGCGCCCCGGGACGAGTTGCTCACGATCGACGAGCACCTGGACATCGCCCGCGTGGCAGTGCAACTGGGCGTGACGAAAGTCCGCATCACCGGCGGCGAGCCGGCGCTGCACCCGGGGCTCATCGACCTCATCGCGGGGCTCGCCAAGTTCAACGTCGACGGCCTGTCGGACATCGCGATCACGACCAACGGCTCGTTCCTCGATGCGTCGACCGCCCGCCGATGGCGCGAGGCCGGGCTCACGCGCGTCACACTCAGCCTCGACTCGCTCCGCCAGGAGCGCTTTGCTGCCATCACTCGGTCGAACGCGACTGTGGACGATGTTCTGGCGGGGATCGAGGCGGCCAAGAACGCCGGGCTCGATCCGGTCCGCGTCAACGCGGTCATCGTGCGCGGGGTCAACGAGGACGAACTGGTCGATCTGGCGGGGCTCGCCCGCCGACTGGCGATCGACGTTCGGCTGATCGAGTACATGCCGCTCGACTCCGCCCACGCCTGGGAGCGCACAAAGGTCGTGACCGCAACGGAGATGCTCGACCGCATCGGCAGTGTGTATCCGCTTACGCCGATCGGCCGCGACACAAAGTCGAGCCCGGCGACGGTTTTTCGCTTCAGCGACCAGCCGGCAAACAGTTCCGGGCGTATTGGCATCATCGCTTCGGTCACACGCTCGTTCTGCAGCACGTGCTCGCGTCTGCGCATCACCGCTGACGGCAAGGTCCGCCCGTGTCTGTTCGCCCACGACGAATGGGATATCAGGCCGTTGCTTCGCACTGTCTCCCACGCCGAGCGCAACGAGGCTTTGCACCCTCCCCCGTCGCCGACGGGGGAGGTGCCGAGTCTGCGAGGCGGAGGGGGTCTTCCGTCGGTGCCCAACGCACACAGAAACGGGACACGCGATTCACACGCTTCCGATCCATCCCGAGACCGCGCCATCGCCCGCTTCCTCGCCGACGCTGTCTACGCCAAGAAGGCAGGCCACGTCATCGACTCCCCCGAGTTCCGCCAGCCAGAACGCACGATGTCGGCGATAGGGGGGTGAAGGAGAAGGCATCAGGGATCAGGCATCGGGCAATGGGAAGGCATGAGGCACTGGGCACCAGGCACTAGAAGAGACGACCCAACACGCAGCGCCAAGAGGCCCAAGCGCCAGCGCGGGCTCTTCGGTACGTCGGATCACCGAGCCGACTTCTTCGGTGGGATAGCTCTTTGAGCTGTCTGTTCGATTCTGTTCGACGCAACAAGGGGAACGGAGAAAGACAAACTCTCAATGCCTCGATACACAATGGAACAATTCAGTCGTCAAGAACAAAGTCAATCAGCGGCGACATCGCAATCCACGCACTGGCGAACAGATCGACAGCCCTTACCGAACGAATAACAGGGCAGGCATAGGGAAAATGCACTTCGACGCCAAGTTGAATGTTTGACCGCTTGTGAGTAATGACTTCGTAAATGGCGCTGACCCACTGAGGCTGGTACTTCGCCTCGCGGCGCTTGCCGGGAATGATCGTCCGCAGGTCCGCCTCTGCTCTTGCATCGAGTTTTCCGGCGGAACGCTGGCTCGGATAGTGTCGTTGCACCGCGTAAAGCACCGCTCTGGAGTCCTTGGACCGACGAAGAACCGGACGGAGTCGCTTCTCAATATCACGAAGGACGTCAATGAACCCCTCCTCGCCAACTTTCTTGAGCCTGGTTCGAAACCCGCCCCGGACACCGTTGGGAATCGTGATTGCGGCCCCAGCTTCGTTCTGCCCCAGGCCCATCGTCAGGTGAGGAAAGTCTGTAAAGTTCTTTGCGCCGCGGGCGATCATCAGCGGAATAAAATCCCACACACCGACGCCTCCGCGACCTGTAATCGCGGAGCGCCGCTCGCCCTTGGGATCGATCCCAATGTCTCGAAGGTCTTTTCTTTTCTGAAGCTCGTCGCCGAGCAGCCGTATGCGGCGTTTGCCTTCGCGATAGGTGTATGGATTTTCGGTGTCGAAACGCAATCCGTCAAACATGGTGAGTGTCCCTCGAATGGAGTAGTCGTCAGCGATCATGCGGGACTCGAACGATTCCATGTAGTCAGTGAACGTCCGAGCCCACCCTGACGAGTCAGGTCGTTTGCGAAACCAGGCGTACAGCTCCCGCCAGGATCGGTGCGTTGTCTTTGGTGGAAGCCTCTTCGGTGGGTCGTCAACAGAGAGAAGAAGGAGATACGGATTGTCAAACTCATGTCGATTGGCTGTGGCGATGTGCCGCCGAAGCTGCCCGGGAGAGACGCCCGCCTGCACCTTCGCCTCGATCAGCAGCAACCAGCCGTCGTCGGTGAACATACAGGCATCGGGCAGACCGGTCCCCTCGCCCTCATCGCCTGAGAGGGCTTCGCCCGGCACCTGTTGCTCCGTGATGCGCAGTTGGCTGAGTGGTGGAACGGCCTGGCATCCGGCCCACCTGAGAAACGGCCTCAAAAGCGATCGGTCCTCATCAAGGGTGCAGACGAGCGCGTGGGTGAGCCGGTTCTCTGGTTGCGTGTACTGATCAAAGACGTTTCTCATGCTACGGCATTATCGTCGAAGGGCAGCAAGATTGCAAAGAGCAATCCAAGTGGGGCGGACACGCCAGACAGTCGGCTCGGAGAGCCGACCGGTCCCCCGCGACTGATGAGTTGAACAGACAGCTCGGAGAGCTATCCCACCTGAGACAGTCGGCTCGGAGAGCCGACCTGCCGCTGCGCCTGATGAGTCGAACAGACAGCTCGGAGTAGCTATCCTACCGAAGACAGTCGGCTCGGAGAGCCGACCTACCTTTGTGCTGACTTCCAGATCGGCACGTCGCGCTTCATGCGGTCGATGAACTCGTCCGTCGCGGCCAGGCTCTCCTTGCGGTGCGGCGACCAGATCGAGAGTCGGAATGAGATTTCGCCGACGCCCACGCGACCTCGGCTGTGCTCGACCGCGATTTGCTTCAAGCCGTACTTGTCCAGCACGTCCTGGGCCAGCTTTGTCAGCTCCATCGTCGCCATGGGCTCGTAGGCTGTGTAGTTCAGCGCGTCGATGGGCTGTCCGTCTTCCTCGTTGCGCACGATGCCCTCGAATACAAGGACCGCCCCGGTTTGGCTGGTAGAAGAGGTTTCGCGTGTTGTAGGGCTTGGGAGCCCGCGCTTGCGCTTGGGCCTGTTTTTGCTGGGTGCTTCGCTTGTCTCTGTAACCGAATCATGTGTACCGGCTACGGGCGCGTTGCTCTGGGACGCTGCCGGGAGGGGGCCGTCGGTAATAGATACCTCGACGCTCATCCGCCGGACACCAGGCCGATCAGGGCGACTTCGTCACCCTCGGCGATCACAGTCTCGTCTGTCGCGTACGAATTGTTGACCGCGAACCGGGCGTGGGACAGGAGTGGTTCTAAAGAGGGGCACGCCGCCGCAAGCGCCCGCCGCACCGCTGCACAGTCCGACCCGCCCGCTACTTCAACAACCACCGAT
>JADFOF010000183.1 GCA_022563015.1 Planctomycetota bacterium | reverse complement strand
GGATGCCTCTTCGAGCACCTTTTTCTTGGCGCGCTCGAAGAAGTATTCGACCAGCGTCGTGCCGTGGTGGGCCTCGATGAAGTGGTGCAGAGGCCGGGGCAGATCGAACTCGCGCGCCAGCTCCAGCCCGTCCTTGACGTGCCCGACGATCACCAGAAGGCTCATGGCCGGGCTGAGCTTGTCGTGCTTGTTCGGCCCGCCGGACTGGTTCTCGACGAAGTACTCGGGCTTGTTCATCTTCCCGATGTCGTGATACATCGCGCCCACATAAGTCAGCAGCGAATCCGCGCCGATCGCGTCCGCCGCAGTCTCGGCGATGCTCGCGACGTTCAGCGAGTGGTTGTACGAGCCGGGCGCCCGCTGCTGCAACTGCCGAAGCAGCGTCTGTTTCGGATCGCGCAGCTCGATCAGCGTCATGCCGGTCGTGATGTCGAACACGCGTTCGATGTAGGGCAGGATGAACCAGACGACGGCTCCGACGATCAGCCCGGCGCTGCCGGCAAACCCCGCGTCGCCCAGCGTGGTCCGGAACGCTTCGAGCGTCATGGGGCGGTCGATGGTCGCCGCCGCCGCCGTGCTCACGGCGAGCGCCAGGGCGGTCAGCATCGCCATGCGGATCAGCGCCCGTCGATCGCGGATTTCCTTGAGCAGCGCCGCGGCGACCCCCGCGCCCACGACCAGCACGACGTAGACGCCGATCGGCTGGTTGAGGGCGATGCAGATGAGGCCCGCGTGCATGCTGGAAATGGCGAACGCGAGCCGGCGGTCGTAGGCGACAACGAGGATCGACGCGACGAACACCGTCGCCCCCGACGCCGCGAGCATGATGAGCGTCGGCGACGACACGGTGATGAAACATGCTGCCGCAAGCGTCAAGGTGAGCAGCACCGCGATCCAGATCATGCGTACGGGTCGTCGTCGGACGCGCGGGCTGAACATCGCGAGGTAGCCCGCCAGCGTGCAGGTGAGGGCGGTTACTGCCGCGAACACCGCCGCGCGGTCCAGCCACGCCGCCGTCGGCTCCGCCTCGCGGAACCTCCGAAGCTCCGCTCGGTACTGGGCGTACTGCTCCGCGTCCAGCCGCTGCCCGCGCTTGAAGATGACCTCGCTGGCGGGCGTTGTGGTGAACATGGTGGGCACAGCGTCGGCCGCCTCGTCCTGGCGCTCGCGCGTCGCGCTGGCGTCGAACCTGTACGTCGGGGTTGGCTCGTACGCCAGCCGATCCACCACGACGTCGCGCAGCGATCCGGCGGGGATCAAAGCCGCCCGGCACATGTTGTAGAGCTTGTCGCGAAGCGCCGTCTCGTCCTCGACGTTGATCTCCTCGCCCTTGGCGCGATCGATCGCCTCGCCGTCAAGCATGAGCTTCACACCGGAGTAGACGGCCTGGTTCGCGTCGCGCCATTCGGCGCCGCTGAGCATGGGCGTGCGGGTGAGGCTCTCCATGAACCGGTCGATCCGTTCGGTCCAGGACGCCGAAGGCTCGCCGTCCTCGACCTGCGTCTTGAGTGCCGTGAGCTTGTCGTCCGTCAGCGCGAACTTCAGCCGCACGTCGTCGGACAGCTCTTCAAGCGAACTGACGTCCGCGAGGGTCTTGGGGAGGTTGGTCAGTTCAGCCTTGAACTGCGCGAGGGCCGCGTCGCTGGCGGCCTTGTAGATTCGCGGCGTGCTGTTGCGTGCCTGCTGCCGGGCGTTCTCGGTGCTTCTCAGGTCCGGGAGCTCGAACTCGAGCCGCGCCAGCTTGGTGCGGTCCATGACGCGGCCGACCGCGACCAGCGGCTGCTCGCGCGTCCACCACGACACGGATCCGACCGCCAGCACGAACACAAGCGATGTCACGCACGCCCACCCGAAGTTGGGCGACCGCAGCGCCCGGTGCCACAGCTGGATCGCGGCGGGCTGCCGTTTTTGGCCTGTGCGACGCCGCGATCGACCGGCGGCGCGGCTGTTCGCTCCACGCCCCGTGCTTTTCCCGTTCTCCTTCGGCATGGTGGCATCTCCGCCCGGGTGCTGATCGCGCGGTCAGCCGGGCTGGCCCGGTCCATCCTCTGTATCGGTCAGCTGGCCGGGCTGCTCTCCTCCGTACGCCTCAACGATCCGCTGCACCAGCTGGTGGCGAACCACGTCGCGCTCGGTGAGCTGCACGAACGCCACCCCTGGGATCCGTCTGAACCGCCGAGCCGCGTCCACCAGCCCGCTCTCACGCGGGTCGGGAAGATCGATCTGCGTGATGTCCCCGGTCACGATGGTCTTGGACCCGTGCCCCATCCGCGTCAGGAACATCTTCATCTGCCCGCGGGTGGTGTTCTGAGCCTCGTCCAGGATGATGACCGAATTGTTGAGCGTCCGCCCGCGCATGAACGCCAGCGGCGCCACCTCCACCACGTCGCTCTCCATAAACCGCTTGATCGTGGGGAAATCCATCATGTCGTGCAGCGCGTCGAACAGCGGGCGCAGGTACGGGTTCACCTTCTGCTGGATGTCTCCGGGCAGGAACCCGAGCTTCTCGCCCGCCTCCACCGCCGGCCGGACCAGGATCAGCTTGCGGACCCGGTCGGTTCGCAGCAGGTGCATCGCCGCCGCCACCGCGAGGTATGTCTTGCCCGTGCCCGCGGGCCCGACGGCGAAGACCAGATCGTGGCGGCGGATGGCCTCGAGGTACGCCGCCTGGTTCTCACCCTTGGGCTTGATCGTCCGCCCGCCCGAGAGGACCTGGAGCTGCTCGGTCCAGCCGGCGTCGGGGGTTGAGCGTGCCCGGCCGGCCTCGTCGGAGATCACGTTCAGCACCTGCTCGCGGGTCAGCCCGCCCCGATCGGCCGATCGGACGAGTTGATCGAGCACTTTCCGTGCTGCGAAGACCGGATCCCGGTCGCCGCTCAGCTTGACCTGCCCGTCGCGCGCGGACACAGTGATCCCGAACGCCTCGCGGATCATCTTGAGGTTCCGTTCCGATGCACCCAGAACCGCCACTCGCTCGGACCCCGACGGCACTTCAACCATGACTTCCACGAACCTGCGCCTCCGGACCGCTCTGGCCGTCACTGCCCCTCGTCTCGCGTCTGCGAGCGTGCATCGTACGCCGATACCGGCCGATTCTCACGCGAGCGGGGTGATTTCAGGCACGTCGGCGGGAGACTGCGGGCGACAGATGATCGGTATATGGTTGGGTTTGGTCGTCGCTCTGCTGGTGGGTTGCGCCTTGGGCACGCCCCCCGATGCGCCCCCCGAGCCGCACTCCCGCTCGTGGGTTCGCGGTGACTTTGATGACGCCACCGCTGCCGTCTTCGCCGCTGCCACCTGGACCGAGATGGCCCTGGGCCGAAACGGGCCCAGCCACATCGAGACTCTCCCTGACGGATTGACACGGGCGGTCTACACGCTGCACACAATCCGCGACGAGCGGGTCTATTTTGAGGTGCGCCTGCCCCCGGACGCACAGCCGGGGCGGTACGAGGTCATCTGCCGGGTCGGCCGATTCTCGAATCCCGCTCTGGAGCGGGATTTCGTGCGTGCGTTCGAGACTCGGCTGGAGCAGCTTCGGGGCATCGGGGCCACTCCGATCAGAAAGTAGCCTGTAGATTCGCATTATGATCGGTGCGGTGTGCCTGGGGTTTTTGGCGGATGCGCAAGATGGTGTCGTGCTGCTCGCGGATGGGCGGCCGGAGCCTGTGAACGCCGTGTGGAGAGCATGTGGATAATCGACGGATTCGTAGGTTACTGCTTGAATAGCCGGGACTTGCGTGGGGCGTCGAACCGGGTTCGCAGCGTGGTGCTGGTCGGCGCTGGAGCGCGTGAAACAACCGCTTTGAGAAACCGAAAACCGTGGCTGAAGTGAAAATCCGCATGTTGTCCTCAAAACTTGCTGAGCGCGGATGTTCTTGGTCGAAAACGGGGCAACGTGTTTGCGAACGCTAATCATCCCGTCTATACTCCGGCCCGATTGGCAAGGCCCACCGGGAATTGCGGGCCAGAGGATATGTGGAGGGGCGGATTCTCGCCCGGATCTGACACCAGGGAATCACAGCGAACAACAGAATCGTCCAGTCCGACCTGTCTTTGGATGAGTGCCACCGGGGCGCATCGGGCATCGGGCTCACACCGAAAGTCGGGACGTAACGCACACCCCGAGCGTCCCCGGTTCACCTAGAAGGAGTCTCAGAAAATGAGTCGAAACAAGATGATCTGCCTGATCGCGGGCGCAGCGGTTGGCTTTGCCACAGCCGCCTCGGCCCAGGTCAGCCGTGATGAAGGCAACGCGCAGGCGGCCGAATTCGCGGCTTACAACACGTCGCTGGCAAGCGCGCTGCAGGCCGGCGCCGGTCCGACCGCGTACGGCTTCACCAAGTTCCGCTATGTGATCAACACGCGCGACGAGACGTTGCCCGTGGGCCAGGAGGACACCGCGGTCGGGTTCATGAACGCCAAGACCCGTATCGGATTCAAGGGCGACGTCGACACGTTCTCGTACAGGGTCGACGGCGACTTCGACCCGGAGGGCGTGTTCGAGCTGAACTATGCGACCATCACACACGCGTACGACAACGGGTGGTCGGTCACCGTTGGCCAGACCAAGGCCCCGTTCCTCCGTGAGGAGCTGATCGACGAAACCGGGCTGCTGGATATGTCCCGCTCGATCGTCAACACGGTGTTTACCACCGGGTACACCCAGGGCGTTTTCGGCACGTACGAGACCGAGGATTGGCGCGCCACCGGCGCGTTCACCGACGGTGCCCGGGCCAAGAACACAGACTTCACGTCGCGCGACGAGTCGGACTACGCCTTCACCGCTCGCTTCGAGTACAAGATTCAGGGCAACGACTGGGATGCCTTCAACGACTTCACGTCGTTCAAGGGCAGCGACACCGCGTACATGGCCGGTGCCGCGATTCACTACCAGACCGGCGGCAGCACTTTCGCCTCCGGTACTGGGGCCACCCCCGATGTCGATATTCTCGGGTTGACGGCGGACTTCACGGCGGAGGGCAACGGCTGGAACGCCTTCGCCGCGTTCGTCGCGCTCAACACGGATCCGGCGGTCGGCATCGACCGCGACGACTTCGGAGTGGTGGTGCAGGGCGGCTGGTTCGCCGACGACGCGTGGGAGCTGTTCGGGCGCTACGCCTGGACCAGCCCCGACGACGACACCGGGCTCGACGATTTCAGCGCCCTCACCGTCGGGGTGAACCACTACTTCGTGCCTGAGAGCCACGCCGCCGTCTTCACCGCAGACCTCGTCTTCTTCCTCGACGAGGAGTCCCTGGGCATGGTTCCGGCCAACACCGAGAACGCCCTGCTCGCCTCGGGCGAGGACAGCCAGTTCGCGCTCCGCGCTCAGCTTCAGCTGGTCTTCTGAGCCGGCGATCAGAATCGGGTGACATCACTCGACCGGCCGACCCCGATGGGTCGGCCGGTTTTTTTCTGCGCTGATCCACCCGCGCCTGCGTCCGAACGAGGCACGACCGGGAGGGAGTGCTTCGGGGCGTGACCATCGCGACATGGGTCGTCGAACCACCGCTCCCTGCCGGTCGCGGCTCGTCGTGGGTCGCGGCTCGTAAAGGGTTTCCTACATCCGGTCGAGGGTCGGGATGCCGAGCACGCCCAGCCCGTCGGCGAGCACGCGGGCGGTGAGCTGGCACAGGCGTAGCCGCGACGCGCGGGTGCGCTCACC
>JADFOF010000182.1 GCA_022563015.1 Planctomycetota bacterium | reverse complement strand
ACTCGTTCTGGAACGCCAGGAAGTCGAAGATATCGCACAACGGATCCGGTTCCATGAGGCACGCACACGGATCACCGAGGATGAACAGGTTCTGGAAGGCCAGGAAGTCGAAGATGTCGCACAACGGGTCCGGGTCGAAGCTGCACGCGCACGGGCAGACGCCCAATTGAACGAGCGAGATGTCGTCGAGCCAGATCGTGGGCGGCCCGAAGGCCGAACTCGTCCAGAGATCAATCGCCGCCATCTCGGGGATGCCCGGCCCGCTGCTGAACCCGTTGTCGGTCCAGATCAGCCCGGTCGAGAGCGGCGTCCCCCCGTACCAGCTGTCCCACGTGTCGTTGTCGAGGTCGATGACGGCCCTGAACTCGACCCACTGGTCGAGTATGAGCGGCAGCACGGCGCCGTCCCACTGACTCTCGATCATGTATTCGATCGGCTGCGAGGTGCCGAAGAAGGTCTCGTTCATTGCAAGTTGTATGGACCAGTTGTCCGGTCCGGCGTACTGGTTGAGCATGATGATCATGACGCCGTCGCCTGGGGGGGCGGAAGCCGGGACATAGGTCTGGACCGTCAGCTCCCACACGCCGCTCGTGATCGCGAATCGCTGCACGACGTCGGTGAAGTCGATCATTTGGAGCGAGTTCTGCGGGCTCAAGGATCGAAAGTCGTCGACGAGGGCGTCGCTGCCGGGGGTCGTGTACCACGCCGACCAACCGCCGTTGCCGATGAGGCCCTGCCCGGCCGTATAGCTGTCGAAATTGTCCGTGAAATTGCCCAGCTCGGGCAAGGACGTGGGCGCTGTGGGAGGCAGCCCCTTGAGAAGCGGCATCGTGTCGCCCCCCTTGTCACCGGGGCCGGCCATGGCGAGCGGACTCGCGACCGCCAGAATCGCCGCATATGAGATGAGAGTTCTTCCGGCTTTCATGGGTCTCTCCTAACTGTGGTTCGCCCAACGATTCGTTACTCCCTCTCCGCATCCCCGTTGCGGCGAGTCGAATGTCCAGTGTACCACGCAGTGGTATGTGGCACAACCCGAAAAGCTGCCATATCTCGGCCGATTTACGGGCAGCCGAGGACGAACTCGTTCTGGAACGCCAGGAAGTCGAAGATGTCGCACAACGGATCCGGATCCATGTGGCACGCACACGGATCATTGACGACGAAAAGGTTCTGGAAGGCCAGGAAGTCGAAGATGTCGCACAACGGATCCGGGTCGAAGTCGCACGCGCACGGGCACGCGCCCAGTTGTATGAGCGAGACGCTGTCGAGATACATCTCTGGGTTGACGAACGCCGCCGAATAGAGGTCGAGTGCGGCGATCTCCGGGATGCCCGGGCCGCCGGCAAAGCTATTGTTGGTCCAGATCAGCCCCGTCGAGAGCGGAGTACCCCCGTACCAGCTGTCCCAGGTGTCGTTGTCGAGGTCGATGACGGCCCTGAACTCGACCCACTGGTCCAGGATGAGTGGGAGGATTGCACCGTCAAACTGGCTCTCGATCATCCAGGGGAGCGGCTGGGTGGGGTTCGTCCACATGTCGTTCAATGCGACTTGCATGGACCAGTTGTTCAAAGCGCCATACTGGTTGAGCATGATGAGGTAGAGCCCCTCGCCTGCAGGGGCGCTGGACGGCATGTAGGTTTGGATCGTGAACTCCCAGACGCCGCTGGTGATGGTGAAGCGTTGGACAAGGTCTGTACTGGGTAGCAAGACAAGCGAGTTTGCGGGGCTGAAGGACTGAGTATCGTCGATGACGCCATCTAAGCCGCCGGGCCAGAGCTCCCATCCTCCCAGGCCGGCGATGCCTCGGCCCACGACGTAGGAATCGAAGTTATCGGTGAAGTTCGCTTGTTCCGGGTTTGCGAAGGGGTTGGGCAGGGTGTGGTGTATGGCACTCCTGTTTGTGGGCTTGCCTGTGGCTTTGTCGCCGGGGCCTGCGAGCGCCAGCGGGCACGCGACGGCGAAACCGGCCGCGCACATGACAATTAATTTGCCTGATTTCATTTTCCTATTCTCCTTTTGCTCATCCAGTTCGCAATCGCCATCCAGAGGCAATCTAGTTGCGTGCAGCATACCACGGAAATGGGCCTGGGAACACCCGATAACAATACAAACACGAAGGATTTTTTCAGGGGCAGCCGTTCACGAACGCGTTCTGGAAGCAGAGGAAGTCGAAGATGTCGCAGAGGGGGTCGGGATCGCAGTCGCAGGCGTAGGGCTCGCCGAGCACGAAGCTGTTCTGGAAGCAGAGAAAGTCGAAGATGTCGAGGATCCTGTTCTGGTCGCAATCCGCCGGGCAAGGGCAGCCCCAGCGGGCCCAGTAAGCGGAAACCTGCCCGCCCGCGGTGGTGAACCAGCCCCCGGCGATCAGCTCGCCGTTGTACTCGGTCAACGTGTACACAGACAATAAGGGTGCGGGGAACCCTCCCATCCCGCTGCCCAAGGTCGACCAAGTCGTGCCGTCCCAGCGGGCGATGTAGTTGGCCTCCGTCCCGCCGGCGGTGGTGAAGTTGCCCCCGACGATCAGCTCACCGATGTAGACCGCCAAGGCCACCACTCTAGTGAAGCAGGACTGGCCCAAGCATCCTTGCATCGCGCTGCCACCCATGGGCGACCAGCTTCCCGGCGCGCCGGGATTCCAATTGGTGATGTGGTTGACCTCGAGCCCGCCGCGGGTGGTTCTAATGACACCCGACCACAAACGCGTTCTGGAAGCACAGGAAGTCGAATATGTCACAGACGCCCGGGCCGGTCGATATGTCGCAATCGCACGCGTACGGTTGTCCCCTTACAAAGTTATTCTGGAAGCAGAGAAAGTCATGGATGTCGAGGACGCCTAATCCGGTGCCTGAGCAGCAGTCGGCGTACTCGCACAGCGCATCGCCGAAGTTGGCGAGGAAGATGTCCCACTCGCCCGCGCTTGGCCCACCGAGGTTCCCACGTGTGATGCCCCCGACCAAGTAACCCCCCGCGGTGTGGCCCTTCGTGATGGCGAACGCCCCTTCGTTTTCAGGTGTCCCGAATTGACGCGCCCAGCGCTGCTCCCCGTCGCGATCGTAGCTGACGACGAAGGCGTCCTGGCCGCCGGCGTTGGGTGCGCCCAGACTGCCTGAGGTCATTCCAGCGACCCGAACTCCCCCGACCGTATTGGGCGTGATGGAGTAGGCGGTGTCAGGCTCGGGCGTGCCGAACTGACGGATCCACCGCTGCGTGCCATTTCTCTCGTATCGCGCTACAAAAGCATCAATACTGCCTGCGCTGGGTCCGCCAAGGCTACCCTTCGTCCCGCCGACGACATAAAAACTAGAGCCGTAGGTTGTCGAAACCCCCTCGGCGGTGTCACTCTGGGGTGTGCCGAACTGGCGGACCCAGAGTTGATTGCCCGCTCTGTCACAGAGAGCAAGAAAGACATCGCTCGCGCCCGCGTTTGGTCCGCCCAGACTTCCGGTCGTGTTTCCAACGACGAGCGCGCCATCGGAATTGCTAGCCCGCGCAAGCGCCCGGGCGGAATCATCGCCGTCCGAGCCAAACTGTCGCATCCAGAGTTGGTTCCCATCGAAGTCATAGCCGGCCAGAAAGACGTCGAAGTTGCCCGCGCTTGGTCCGCCAAGGCTGCCTCTGGTCCGCCCCGCAACGATGATATCTCGGAATCCCAGTGATACCACGACCGCGAGCGCCTCGTCGTCGGCGGCGGTGCCGAATTGCCGGATCCAGAGCTGGTTGCCATCCCCGTCGTAACGGGCGACGAAGGCGTCCCATGTACCTGAGCCCGCGTTGGGCCCGCCCAGGTTGCCTTTGGTCCGCCCAACAACCACGCCTCTCGTGAACGCCAAGGCTTCGTCGTCCTCAGCAGTGCCGAATTGACGAACCCAGACCCGGTCGCCCGTACTCGGCTCGATCCGAGCCAGAAACGCGTCGCGCCCGCCACTCGACGCCCCGCCAAGATCCCCCGTCGTTGATCCGGTGATGTACAGGCTGCTCCAAGACCACCCCATGTCCTCAATTCTCTCGGTCGTATCGCTCCCAAACTGCGTAATCCAGAGTTGCTGCTGCGCGTGCGCGGCCTGGGGGAACGCGAGCGGGGCAAGTGCCGCAAGGGCGACGGTGAGGGCGGGGATGAGGGCGGGGTGTACTGAGACCGCACTCGCTATTGAGACTCGGGTTACATGCTTCACGATCTACTCCTGCTGCTGCCACAAGTGGATTATGGACACCCTGCCGGCGGGTTCGTCCTCGGTACACGTGAGTCCAACGATGCCCTATCGAGGACGACTACGCCCGGCCAGCCTACAGGAAACGCCTGGTATCCGCAAGTTATTCCTGGGGAGAATCCTCGTATTGCCATTCTGGGTGACGTTTGTTCGGGGCAGCGCGCGGGCCAAAGCAGACCAGGGGCTATTCACGCGTTCCCGGACGCGGGTCCTACGGACACCCCGCCACGAAGGCGTTCTGGAAGCACAGGAAGTCGAAGAGGTCGCAGGCCGGGTCGGGATCGCAGTCGCAGGCGTACGGCTCGCCGAGCACGAAGCTGTTCTGAAAGCACAGGAAGTCGAAGATGTCGAGGATGCCGTTGGGGTCGCAGTCGGGGTAGCAAGTGAGGTTCTTGAGGCCGAGACTATGTTCCCCGCCCCCCGCGAGTGCGACGAAGTCCGTGTTCGGCGCCGGCACGTTGAGTTGGCCGGCGGAGCCAAATCCCCACGCCACGATCGAGCGGTGCCTCTTCAGGCCGAGACTGTGCCAGGGGCCACTGGCGACGGCCACGAAGTCCGCGTTCGGTGCGGGTATGTTGAGTTGGTTGACGTTGTTCCAGCCCCACGCCGCAATCGAGCCGCCGACCTTGACGCCGAGACTGTGCCAGGCACCCCCCGCGAGCATCACAAAGTCCGTGTTCGGCGTCGGCACGTTGAGCTGCCCGCGTTCGTTGTTACCCCAGGCCACGACGGAGGCGTCGGCCTTGAGACCGAGACTGTGGTGCCAGCCCGCCGCAACCGCCACGAAGTCCGTGTTCGGCGTCGGCACGTTGAGTTGCCCAAAGGCGTTACTTCCCCAGGCCACGATCGAGCCGTCGTCTTTCAGGCCGAGACTGTGTCCTCTGCCCGCCGCAATCGCCACGAAGTTGGAGTTGGGTGTCGGCGGGTTGCCGGGGCTGTCTCCCCAGCTCACGATCGAGCCGTCGGCCTTCAGCCCAAGACTGTGATCCCAGGCCGCAGCGAGCGCGACGAAGTCCGTGTTCGGCGCCGGCACGTTGCTTTGGCCGTGGTTGTTGCTTCCCCATGCCACGGCATCGCCGTTGGCCTTCAGGCCGAGACTGTGGTTGTGGCCCGATGCGACCGCCACGAAGTTCGCGTTCGGTGGTGGGACGCTGCCTTGGCCCAGTTGGTTCTGTCCCCACGCCTCGATCGAGCCAGCACCGCCTTGAGCCCAGGCCGTCGCAGGCACAAGCAGCCCCATGATCATGCACCCGCAAACCAGTGAAATTATCTTCTTTCTCATCGCAAGGCTCCTTGGTTCGCGCTACGGACACCCGGCCACAAACGCGGTCTGGAAGCAGAGGAAATCGGAGATGTCGCAGGCCGGGTCGGGATCGCATTCGCAGGCGTACGGCTCGCCGAGGACGAAGCTGTTCTGGAAGCAGAGGAAGTCGAAGATGTCGAGCACACCATTGCCGTCGCAGTCGGCGTAGCAGACGCCCGTGGAGTGGCGGGCCAGGAAGACGT
>JADFOF010000181.1 GCA_022563015.1 Planctomycetota bacterium | reverse complement strand
CGCTGCTGCGCCTCCTGCGTGTCGGCGATGTACCGATCGACGACGCCCTCGTGGACGTGACGCTCGCGCGCATCGCCCGCGCCGCCACGGCCGGCCCGCCGGTGCTCTCGCGCGAAGACGCGGCGGCCCTGGATGCCTGGGTGCTGGCCGGCTACGACGCCAAGAAGACGCCGCACTCGCTCCGCGCTCGCGTCACTCGCCATCAACACCTCGCCGACCGTGTCTGCGACGTTCTACTCGCCCCCGCGGCCGGCGACCTGATCGAGCGGACTCTCGCGCGCGTGCAGGAAGAGGACACGTCCCACGCCCTTCGCATGCGCTTCCAGGCCCACGCCGAACGCCGGAGTCTGGGCGTTCGGCTCGCCGACGTCGTATCCATCGCGGCGGTGCTGCTGATCGGGGCGGCGATCGTCTGGCCGCTGCTCACCTCTTTGCGATACCAGAGCCGACGCGCCGTGTGCTTCAGCACCATGAACACCGCGGGCATCGGCTTCTCCACCTACGCCGGCGACTATCGCGACCAGCTCCCCATCGCCAACACCGAGCTCAGCGGACCCTGGTGGAACACGGGAGTGGAGGGTCAGTCCAACTCGGCCAACCTGTACGGCCTGGTGCGGGCTCATTATGTAAAGCTGGTAGATCTTGCCTGCCCCGGAAACCCAGGCGCCGCGATCGGAGAGGCCGATCCCGACGCCGTCGACTGGCGCTCGAGGGGCCAGGTCTCCTTCAGCTACCAGATCATGTACGGCCCGGCCCTGTCCAGCTGGGCGTCCGGGCAGCCCCGCGTGGTGCTCGCCGATCGCTCGCCGGTCGTGGACGTGTGGGTTCGCGGACAGCCGTTCTTCCCCATGACCAACAGCCGAAACCATGACGACCGCGGGCAGCACGCCCTGCTCACGGACGGATCGGCCCAGTGGCTGCGCTCGCCCGAGACTGCCCGGGGCGACAACATCTGGCTGCCCTCATACATCGAACGCGAGTTCGATCGGCTCACCGGACGCGACCGAAACCGCCCCCGGCATCCGCTCACCGGCACCGAGACGCCGGAGACCGGCCGCGACGTCTTCCTCGGCCCCTGAACCTGAACCGCCCTCCCCCGCTTGCTGACGACCGGCCGGACGCCTAGGCTTGCCGTCCCCCTCGACGCGAGAGGTTCAGGGTCATTTCGAGTGGAGCGCCCGCGTGCCCAAGAACAAAAGTCACAAGGGAATCCTCAAGCGGATCCGCATCAGCAAGTCGGGCAAGATCCGCCATCGCTCAGCGAATCACAAGCACCTGAGCTCCCACAAGAGCGCCAAGCGGCTTCGGCAGCTCCGCAAGGATCCCTACATGTCCAACCCGGACGCCAAGCGCCTCGAGAAGCTGCTCTTCCGACGCCTCCGCGGGCGGAACCAGCCCCGCTCGTCGCTGAAGCGCAGCCCATCACCCGCCCAACGGCAAGCGGCTCGCGAGCAGCAGCAGTAGCACGACACCCCGCCCGTCGGGCATGACAAGGTCGGCCGCCCGAGGCCGCTCCGCACGGGCACTGAAGGAGATTGAACCATGCCGCGCGTCCGCAAGGGAGCCGCCAGAACCCAGGCCCGCAAGCGCCTGCTTCGAAAGGCGCGGGGGTACTACGGGACCAAGCACCGTCACAAGTACCAGGCCAAGATCGCCATCCGCCGCGCAGGATGCTTCGCCTACCGCGACCGCAGACGACGCAAGCGCGACATCCGCGCGCTCTGGATCACGCGCATCACCGCCGCCTGCCGCATGCGCGGGACGCGGTACAGCCTGTTCATGAGCGGCCTGAAGGTGTCGGGCGTGCTGCTCAACCGCAAAATGCTCAGCCAGCTCGCCATCGATGAGCCCCAACTCTTCGACACGCTGGTGACCACCGCGGTGGCAGCCTCGAAGGCGACGCCGGCAAAGGCGGGCTGACCCCAGTGCGACAGCACCGAATCCTTATGGCGGCCGCACCGTGTGGCTGGCGCTGTTGCTTTGACCCCGCCGCGCGTGTCCGCGTAGGCTGAATCGGCAAGACGGAGGACGCCTGATGTCCAGCGGGTGGTGGTTTGCCGAATTCTGGGCCAGCGATCCCTCGATCGCCGTCTCGTGGGTCGTCTGGGTGATCGTCTCGGTCGTGCTGCACGAACTGGCGCACGGGTGGGCGGCGATCCGGCTGGGGGACCGCACGCCGATCGAAATGGGACGCATGACCGTCAACCCCCTCGTCCACATGGGCCGCACGAGCCTGATCGTCTTTGCGATCATCGGGATCGCGTGGGGCGCGATGCCGGTCAACCCGAGTCGGCTGCGCGGCCGGTACGCCGACGCGCTCGTGTCGGCGGCGGGACCGGCGATGAACCTGGCGCTGGCCCTGTTGCTCATGCTTGCCGGCGGCGTGTGGCTGGGCCGCAACGGTTTTCAGACCGCGGACCCACTCAACACGAATCTGCTCACGTACTTCTGGGTCGGCGCATCCCTCAACGTCTTCCTCATGCTCTTCAACCTGCTCCCTATCCCGCCGTTCGACGGCAGCCGGATCCTCGGCTCCGTGTCGCCAGCGCTCGGCCGCCTGATGCACTCCGAGCAGGCCCGCATGGGTGTCTTTGTTCTCTTTGCAGTGATGTTCTTCTGGGGCGCGCAGTACATCTTCCAGGCCGCGTTCACCGCCGGCTCCTTCGGAATCGGAATCATCGCCCTGATCGTCGGCTGACGAGTACATGCTGCCCACCACACTGGATGTTCGTGCGCCGAGCGAAAACCCAGGGATCTGAATCCCTGGGCTCCGGGCATTAGGGCCTGGTCCCGCTCCATCAATCCCAGGTGTTGGCGGTTCGGGCGGAGTCCGGGACCGCGGCGGGCGTGCGGTTGGGGCGTCCGTTCGGTGAGTGTGCCTGCGGGAAGTGGTCGCCCTCCCACGATGCAGGGTACTTAGCGTCGTCGATCTCGAGCGCAGCCTTAGTTGGGTACAGCGGCGCGAACGTGTCGCACATCACCGCCAGCTCGCCGGTGTAGGTCGCGCCCAGCGCCTTCTCGATCGTGCCTGGGTGCGGGCCGTGCGGGATGCCCTGCGGGTGCAGGCTGATCGACCCGATCTCGATCCCCTTGCGCGCCTTGTAGTTGCCCTCGACGTAATAGAGCACCTCGTCGGAGTCGAGGTTCGAGTGGTTGTAAGGGACCGGAACCGCCTCGGGGTGATAGTCCAGCATGCGCGGACAGAACGAGCAGATCACGAAGTTGCGCCCCTCGAACGTTTGGTGGATGGGTGGCGGCATGTGCAGCTTGCCCGTGATGGGCGAAAAGTCGTCGATGTTGAAGATGTACGGGTAGTAGCACCCGTCCCACCCCACGATGTCGCACGGGTGATAGTCGTACATGTACGTGTGCACGCAGCCCCTGGCCTTGATGCGGACCTCGAACGAGCCGTCCTCGTCCGTGTAGAGCGGGTGCTTTTCGTCGGCGCGGGGCGGGACGATGTCGCGCTCGCAGTACGGCGCGTGCTCGAGGAACTGGCTGGTCTTCCTGGAGAGATATCGCGGTGGCGGAGCGATGTGGCTGCCGTTGGCGGTCTCGAAGCAGAGGAACTTGCCGTAGGGCATGTCCTCTTTCGTGTGCCCGCCGAACGCCTCGTGGTCCGAGCCGTCGTCCGGACGGTCGTTGAAGGTCATCGAGTAAATGATGCCCTTGGGGATGATGATGTAGTCCTTGGGGCCGAACCGAAGCGTGCCCAGGACCGTGCGGACCGTGCCCGAGCCGTAGTGGATGAACACGCACTCGTCGCCCCGGCCGTTCTTGTAGTGATACGCCATCCGCTCGGCGGGGGTGCACAGCGACATCTCGACGTCGGCGTTGCCGAGCAGGACGGTGCGGCCCGTGATCGGATCGCCGTGCTTCTTCATGCGTGTCGAGACGAGGTGCCGCATGCGCATGGTGCTGGTCTCGACGTACTCGGGCACGGTGCTGTAGAGGGTCTTCCACCCGGCGACCTGGGTTGGCGGATGGATGTGGTACATGGTGGTGGTGGGGCCGACGAAGCCCTCGGTGCCGAAGACCTCTTCGGAGTACAGCGCCCCGTCCGGGCGACGGAACTGGATGTGTCGCTTCCTTGGGATCGAGCCGAGCTTGATGTAATACGGCATGGGGATTCCTCGATTGTGCCCGCGCCCCGCGGCGGGAGCGGCGTGAATGAGATTCTAGGTCGTCGGGATCAGGGATCAGGCAAGAGAGAAGGCATCAGGGATCGGGCATCAGGCATTAGGGAAGAAACAGAGCGATCTCACCGGGGAAAGAGGCCCAAGCGCGAGCGCGGGCTCCGGGTAGGTCGGATCTCCGAGCCGACTGGTGGGATAGCTCTCCGAGCTGTCCGTACGGTGTATCCAACAGAGAGGCAACTCGGATCCCCGTGCCGACTGCTGGAATAGCCCTCCGAGCTGACCGTTCAACGACCACCCGCACAGCAACCTCTGCCGCGCCACGGCGTGGTCGCCTCTGCAACTGGGAGAATGGGGTTGCGGTGGATGCCAGGCCAGCGTACAATCGTGTGCGTTGTAGATTGGTCCGAGGAGTAGACCATGATGGCTAGCAGTACAAGCGATGCACTCAGCATTGTATGTGTCCGATGCAGGTTCTTGAGTTTTCCTCTCGTATCGATCTTGCTTTGTGTCGGAATGGCCGCATGTGAAGACACTCGCACCTCAGGGAAAGCAGCGACAACTTCTGATGTCAGCGGTTGGGTTGCGAAGGGACCGTCCGCCTGGGCGGAGCACCTCGGACCTGAGGCAGTTCTGGATGACGATGGCTTCCTTGCCTTGGCTCGGCTTGCAACATGGCTCGTGTCGAACCCTCCGCCAGCCAAGGACGAGGTCGACTCGAGTCGATCGCTCGCTTGGGCGCAGGCCTACACCAAGATGGTCAAGGATATTGCTGATCAACCGCGCTGGTCCGTCAGAACTATTATAGATAAAGACCTCTGGGCAGCGTTCGGAAAAAGCCAGGCCATCATCGGGATCACTGACGGCCAAACACGTGTCCTACACGAGCAACTGATCGATCTTTCCCACGCAGGAATAGCAGCACTTCGGATTCTCATTCGTGAGGGGCAGTTGGGTGAAGCCGAATACCTTGCCCGCCGGCTCTTTGTGGTTGGAGAACGGATCGGGCAGGACGGTGCCGATAGAGATACGATTATCTGGACACTTCAGCTCTATATTGGGGCGCATGCCGCCGAGAGTTTTGCGATAATTGCGGAAAAGCGCGAAGACATGCAAGCAGCACAACGATATCGCCAGATTGAAGAAGGAATTGAGGAGTACGGCAAGAGGCTTGTTGAACGCCTTCGAGGAGGCCCCTGAATGTTCGGCGGGTGGCCCGCCCAGTTGACTTGTGTGGCACGTCCACGCGTTTCGCGCGGGCGTGGTTTGGCTTAGGCCGAAAGCAAATGGCGAAGCACCGAGCCAAGCTGAATTCTTTTCCGCCCCATTTCCCGCTCGATCACCCAAACAGAACGATCTCGACGCGCTCGAGCAGGGCGTGGAGGATGAGCATGTGCAGTTCCTGGATGCGGTCGGGTGTGTCGCCGGGGACGATCCACTGGTGGTCGCAGGCGCCGGCCAGCCGACCTCCGCCCCGGCCCAGCAGCGCCACGGTCGTGACGCCCAGCTCCCTGGCAGCGCCGGCGGCCCTGACGACGTTCTCGGAGTTGCCGCTGGTCGAGAGGATGATGAGCACGT
>JADFOF010000180.1 GCA_022563015.1 Planctomycetota bacterium | reverse complement strand
GCGGCATCAAGCTGCGCAAGTATCGGTCGCTGTTCGACCAGGGCGACGGCACGGCGCTGTGGTGGGTGCGCTGCGCGGACCCGGAATGTGGCCAACGCTTCAAGGTGCTCTTGGAGTAGCAGACGCTTCGATCCGTTCGTCCACGATGTGGAATGTGAATCGCGCTGCGCTGCTACGCTGAGATGTGGAGGTCGTGCATATGAGCTTCAAGCGGCGCGTTGACAGGTTGAGTGCCCGACTCATCCCTCCCCCGCCGCCGGAGCCGCAGTACAGTCCGGAGGACAAAGCGATCATGCAGCGCATCGTCAACAATATTTACAGCGACCCGTTCCGGTACGCGAAGCGGATCGAGTTATTCGAACAGTGCCGGATGCGGTGCGAGGGCCAGGAGCCCTAGCGTCGCCGGCGCTCGTGCGCCGGCATCAAATGGTTATAGATGGCATACAACCACCTCGACAAACTCACGCCCAAGCAGGAGCGGGCCGTCGCGGCGCTCCTGACCGAGCACAGTGTCGAGCGCGCCGCCGCAAGCGCCAAGGTCGGAACGCGCACGATCTATCGGTGGCTCGACGAGCCGGACTTCGCCGCGGCCTACCGCCGAGCGCGTCGTAAGGCGTTCGGTCAGGCGATCGCGCTCACCCAGCGGTACGCACCGCTGGCGGTGAACACGCTCGCGAAGGTGATGATGGACGAGTCAGCGCCGCACAACGCCCAGGTCAGGGCCGCGGCGACCATGCTCAAGTTCGCACGAGACGGCATCGAGCTCGATGACCTGGCCGCCCGCGTGGAGGCGCTGGAGGAGGCAGCCCGGGGGCCGGCGAGGCAGCAAAACGGGGCGGCCGTGGCCCGAAGCGATCGCCTGCTGAGATGAGATGAAGCGTCTGGAAACGAGCGTCAAACGCCTGGAGCGGGACTTCGCCGTCACCTGTGCGACCGAAGCCCAACGCCGGTTCCTCGCCCAAGTCCAAATCATCGCCCGGGATCCGGAGGCGTTCAAGGCAGCGGGCCGGATCGCGGCGGCGGGGGTGGAGTTCGGGCTCGATAGTGACGAGCTGCGCGAAGTCGCTGAGCGCGAGATGCCCTTGGTCCAACGAGCGCTGGATCGGCACTATGAGGCGCAGTTGGCGGCGGCTCAGGAAGACCAGGCAGGAAAGGGCGAATAGGCCACAAGTGGAGCGTCCGAGGGCGAAGCCTCCTCTGACCGGCAGCCGTAGAGTCGGGACCCACGCCGGCCATCCCCCGTGTGGCCCCGAGGGTGGCCCGTGTTGGCCACGAGTCTGCCTTCGCCTCAGGTTCCCGGTCCAGGCACCATTGGGCCCAGGGGGCCACGGTGGCCGCGTGTGCGGCCCTGGGGGTTGACTTGGGCACCTCACCCCGGATTCCTACGGAAAGCTCCGGCCTTCCTGGGCTCACGGTCCATGCAAACGCTGCGCCTGAAGCCGGAAATAATTCTTTATTTGCCGGGGAGCTACAGACTTGCGGTGAGCGGCAATCCGAGGTAGCACTGAGCTACGCTTTTCGTCCAAAGCGTAACTCTATCGGAGGCAAACATGGGCGAGCGACGCGCAAACCGCGGTCGGCACCTCCCGCCGGAGATCCTGACCGACGACGAGGTCCACGCCCTTCTGCGAGCGTGCTCGGCCAAGGCCGCCACGGGCATCCGTAACCGGGCCCTTATCGCGGTGCTCTATCGCGGCGGTCTGCGGATCAGCGAGGCGCTGTCCGTCTTCCCGAAGGACATTGACCGGAACACCGGTGCGATTCGCGTGCTGAACGGCAAAGGCAAGCGAGCCCGAACCGTCGGCATCGACCCGGGCGCGATGGCGATCCTCGAGCGGTGGTTCGACATGCGGACGCGGATCGGGCTCAGCGGCAAGCAACGTCTCTTCTGCACGCTCGAAGGCCGGCCAATGACGGACTCGTACGTGCGTGTGCTGTTGCCACGACTGGCGCGCAAGGCCGGCATCGAGAAGCGCGTCCACGCCCACGGCTTCCGGCACACGCACGCCGCCCAACTCCGCGCCGAAGGCGTGGACATCGGCATCATCTCGAAGCAGCTGGGCCATCAGTCCATCGCGACGACGGCGCGGTATCTGGATCATATTGCGCCGCTGGCGGTCATCGACACGATGCGAAAGCGCGTTTGGAGGTTCTGAGTATCCTTGAACGCCTCCCGTATCGCCGGGACGTAGGGATGGCTGGCGTCGATAGCCATGATGGCTTCGCGTTCGGCGAAGCTGTCCTGCCATTCTTCTGGCCACGTTGCGACGACAGCTAGCGAATCGTTCGGGTCGGCAGCGACGGATACATCGGAACCGTCCTAAAGACAAGCCCGCCGGGGGGCGGGCTGTGGATGACCACGATGGGCGGCGAACCGATCAGGCGGCACACCGGAAGATATGGCGGTCCTGGAAGCGGATAGGAGACCCGATTCTCAGATCGCCGACTTCATCAAGGTCGCTGCCCGGGAAGCCTGTCACCTCGCCTTTGAAGGTCTGGTCAGCGTTGGTCTTCACGACCTTGGCGCAGATTTGCAGACCATCGGTTTCGAGTTGGACTTCGCAGCCCTCCGACACGTCGCTGGTGCTACCGGCAAACTCTATTGGTTGGCCCTGCTGGCGCACGTCAAACTTGATTTCTTGAGTTTCCATGTGTCTCTCCTGTTGTCATAAACGCGGTCGCCCAATCGCGAGCCGCTATCGGACCCTCGGCCAGTTCTTGGCTGGTCTTGAGAGCCCAGCATGATTGAGAGGCGAAAACTCAGCCCAATCCAGGTGCGATGCATTCGGATCGGCAACTTCGGCGCATCCGACCTCCTCGCCCTGCTCGCCAACTGGGGGCCGTGAAGGCGGGTATCGTGGCAATGGTGAAGGCGGCTCGATAAGACCGGGAGGTTCCAACAAGTCCGTGTGGATCACGATGTACCGCTGGCCATCCTCGTCGAGGCAGTCGAGCGTGTACTCGCGATTCCCTTGCTCATCTTCGCTGACCTGATTTCTCTGCTGGACGAAAAGCAGCGGACAACAGAATTGTGGATACAATGTCCTTCCATGAAAGGACCACTAGCCACAGGCGTGCGCTTCCGATGCTCATTCGAGCAACTCAAGCGATGGGAACGAGCTGCAGCCAGGGACGATCGAACACTTTCCGGCTGGATCCGCCATGAGCTGGACAGGGCAGCTAGGCTCAAACAAGCTCGAAAGCGGTAGCAAACCGCACCGAACCTCCAGCCAGCGGAACAGCGTATCCTTCTGTATGCCCATCGCCAAAGACCCGGAAGTACGCGCCCGACAGATATCCCACCTCAGACCGTGGAAGCCAGGCGCACATGGCGTCGAGGGTTTGCCGTTCGCTCGACCCTATGGTCAGGCGTCGCTCGTCAGCACGAGCGGCGACGATTCCCCCCACGTACCGGTGAACACGAACTGACTCATCGGCTTTCGCTGCCTCGGGGTCAAATCGCGCTCCTTCAGAGCATCCGGCAAGGTGGCCGGGTCGGCCCGGTATCCGATCGCCATGGCCGTCCACGCCTCCGAATGCTCCGGTATGCGGTAGACCTCACGCGCCTTCTCGGGAAGGATGCCGATCATCTGATGGACACTCAGGCCCCGGGTCGTCGCCTCGACCACCAGATTGCCAGCGGCAAGACCGAGGTCGTGAACGGCGGCCCGATTGTCCTTGTCGTTCCGCGAAAACCTCAGATTCACGACGCCCAACACAAGCACCGGTGCGGCCTTCGCCCACCCTTGATTCCCCTCGACGAGACAGGAAAGGAGTCGTGCGAACTCGTCAGGATTCTCCCGAGTCGCGACGAAGAAGCTCCAGGGCTGCTCGTTGTAGGAAGACGCCGCCCAACGCGCCGCCTCAAACAATGAACAGAGGTCGGCCTTCGCCACCGGACGGTCTGCAAAGCCGTAGGGGCTCCACCGTGCCGCAAGAGGCTCGTGAATGGGAAAGTCCGTCGAGGCTTTCTTTACCGTCATGATTGCTCCCGTCTTCTGCGACTAATTTAGTCCTTGATGTACGTGTACCGCTGGCACTCATTGTGGCGTCGAGCCGAAATGCCATTCTCAATCCTCCCACTCCACCCCAACCAGCACACCCAACTCATACACGGCTTCGTACAAGTTCGGGCTCGCCACCTTCCACCAGTGCTTCTCGTCCGAAGCGTCCACCAGCCACATCAGCTTGCCGGTCTCGCGGTCGAGGTACTGACAGGTGCCGGTGTGCAGGTGCAGCACCTTGCCCATCGCGTCGAGGAGCGAGCTGGCGAAGTAGTTGGTCATCGTGTGAACAGGATACCGCAGTGGACACCACAGACGGCGCACATGGCGTCGAGGGTCACGCCACGGTGACGTTGACGATCGCGCCGAGGAGGAGGAACACGACGAGCTTGGTAAGGCGGCGCTTCACGACATCATTCTACGGCGCTGTCCTTCTGTACAGTTCTACCGGTGGAGTACGTTCCCCATCGCGTCGAGGAGCGAGCTGGCGAAGTAGTTGGTCATGCCCACAGGGTAGCGCAGCTCGGCGCAGGTACCGTACGTCAACTACATCGCGTCTATCAAGCCTTCCATACGGTCGCGCATGGCCTTATCGGGCAAACGACCGAGCCCCGCAGCCATATTGTCGCGCAGATGATCGGGCTTGGATGTCGCAGGAATCACCACCGTCACCGCCGGATGACTGAGCACGTACTTCAAGAAGAACTGTCCCCAGCTGGCGCAGTCAAACTCGGCGCACCACTCCGGCAAAACCTCGCCCTGCGTTTTCTGAAACAGCCTGCCGCGCATGAACGGGCGGTTGACCATCACCGCCATACCGCGCTCTTCCGCCAGCGGCAACAGACGCTCGGCCGCTTCACGCTGTCCGATCGAATAATCAAGCTGCACGAAGTCAAGCGTCTCGCTCTTCATCCAATGCTCGAAATCCTCGTACTGCCGGCGCGACGAGGTTGTCATACCCACATATCGAACGCGCCCCTGATCCTTCCATTTGCGCACCGTGGGAAGCTGCGTCTGAATATCCATGAGGTTATGAATCTGCATCAGATCCACCCGGTCAGTCTGCAATCGGCGCAGCGACGCTTGCATCTGTTCGACGCCTTCAGCCTGACCTCTGACGCGCACCTTCGTCGCAACGAACAGGTCGCTACGGATCCCAAGATCGCGCATCAGGTCGCCGGAGACGATTTCCGCGTTGCCGTACGACGGCGCGGTATCGAGCACCGTTCCGCCCATCTCGTGGAACAGTCGCAGTACATCCTTCAACGGTGCTCGCTGTTCATCGGATGTGTCGGCGTGAAAGGTTCGCGAAGTGCCGAGCCCCATACAGGGGATGTTTTCACCGGTTGATGGGATCGGGCGCTTGCGCTGCGACGATACGTCCGCCGGCCTAGTTGCTTGGGCCCAAACCGGCCGCCAACCTGTGAGCAGTGCCGCGCTCCCGCCGACACCCATTTGGATCATGTCGCGACGTGTGTAGTTCATGGCTGTCCCTCCGCCTGCTGTGGTGATGTCATGTTTCGCTAGTGAGCATAACGTAGAGGGTTCGCATCGCAAGGCACATGTTCGAACGGCCGTTCGCTACACCGTCGTCACCCCACACTCCGGGCAAACCTCATGCTCCGCCCCGCGCAGGTCGTAGCCGCATTTGATGCACAGCCCTCGCTTGTCACGAATGAAGCGGCGCGCCGTGCCCGGACCAAGTGTTACTATCCAAAGCAGCGCCGCGTAGAAGACTGTGTTGATCGCCAATC
>JADFOF010000179.1 GCA_022563015.1 Planctomycetota bacterium | reverse complement strand
GACGATCCGGTGATCGAAACCCACGACGGGTCGGTCTACCTTGCCCGTGTTCTGCAGACGGACGCCGACGCCGACCTAGCGCTGCTGCGCATCGAGACCGACGGTGCACACTGGTTCGCGGTCCCGATCGAATCCGGAGAACGGATCCCGGTGGGTACCAAGGTCTTCGCGATCGGCCATCCTATCGGTCTGGGTTGGACTGTGACGCAAGGCATCGTCTCGGCCCACCGGCGAGCCGGTGAGGTCGCTCCGGTCCAGCTCATCCAGACTGACGCCGCCACTTCGCCCGGCAACTCCGGGGGGCCACTGCTAAACGAGCAAGGCCACCTCGTTGGGATCATCAGCGCGAAGCTCGTGTCGCTAAGCATTGAGAATGTCACGTTTGCCATTCCCACCTCGGTCGTCAGATCGTTCCTGGAGAGGGGCTTCAATGGCCGCGTCGATACCATACCCGGGAGCACCCAGCACGACCATCGCTAGCGCGGAGTTGCCAGGCAAAACAGCCGCGTCAGTTCGGATGATTTCGACAGGGTCTACCTCTCCAACTCTCCGATGGGCCATCCACACGCAGAGCGATGGCGACATCGCGTGCGGTGCACTCAATCATCGCCGTCACGAGAGCGGCACCGTGGACCAGAGCTTCGTGTACTTCTTGCAATTCAGGTGGACCGATCGGTATTTCGATAGATCCACCCCGTCAGGCAGGCGATACTCTTGACTGCCCCTGGTTGATTTGAGCTCCGCAACAAACAGCGCCTCCTGCTCCGCGTTCTCGTTCGAGGCGCCCTTGGAGTTCTGCGGCGAGAGGAGAATGCGAAGTGGCTCCGGAGGATTCGCCGTCTTGAAGTCGGCGGAAAAGCGAATGTACATGCCGTCTGAGCGCCGGACGATCTCGTACCGACCCTTCGTTGTCTTCGTCTTCTTGATCCACTTGCCGCCCGAGGCGACGACCTCGCCCTTGGATAGCGGGGCGGCGCCCCAGAGCTTGGTGTACTTCTCGCAGTGGATCGCAATCGACTTGTATCGATCGAGCTTGACGTCCTTCGGGATCGCAAACTCCTGTGCGCCCTCGTTGGACCTGAGCGAACCGAGAACAAGGCCGCCATCGAGCACGTTCTTCTTCGTGACCTGATCGAACGTTCGCGGGGAGAGAACGATCTTCAGATCCGGCCCGGCTTTGGTGCGGAAGTCCTCCCCGAGGCGCACGATGCGCGTGCCATCGGGGCGCTCGACGACCCTGTAGAGGCCCTCGATCGTGTTGGACCCCTTCTTCCAGAACGTGCTCGAATACAGCACGCGTTGCTCTTGAGCGATGTCCTCTCGCCCTTGAGCCTCATCGTCTTGCGCCCTACTGGGCGCCGCAGAGGCGATTAGCACGCCCATCATCAGCAGTCCACTCATGATTCGACGCATCGGAGATTCTCCTGGAGAGGATTCTCGGGTCCGGACAGCACCGGCTACCTTCCCGAACCCCGCGTGAACGCGGAGTATTCCCGGTGGGCTCGTTCTTGCGCACCGCTTTATCCTCCACCGCGTCGTGTCCCGCTGCGCCCATCCGAGCACGCAAGGCCCAGTCGCTCGCAGCGAACCCCGCCCAAACATGTACTCACCGGTGATCGCTAGGCGACGTGTTTCGGTCGTTTTCCGGCGCGGACCTGCTCAAGATACCGGGCAAGATTGGCCACGCCCTCGACGATCAGGGGGCAATGCTCGCGAACAAAGGCTTCCTCCTCCTCGGAAGTGGTCGGCCTGCTCGCCCGCCAGTGGGCCAGGGCGGCCTGGCCGTCGTAATCCACGAAGCTGCATCGGGCGCAGAAATAGTCGTCTGGAAGCAGCAGGGCGCTGCCGGCAAGCAAGGCCGTGTGCTCCACGCGAAGCAGGTGCTCGACAAACAGCTCGCTGGTGCGGAGTCTCAATCGCAGGAAGTCGTCGCGCAGCTCATTGAAGTCAACGAACACATAGAACCCGGCTTGCGGGAATGTGCATCTCACTCCGGGAATATTGCTGAGAAGCGACGCGGTGATCCGGCCCACCACTTCGTTGAGTCTCGCGCAGTCGCGCATGTGGCTCTCGACCTCGTCGCTGCCCGAGTACGCCTCCAGCGCGGCGTACTGAATCGGCGCTGCGACGCAGGAATAGGTCGCCCCCGCGACTTTCAGAACATCTCGAATCAGCGCCGCGGGGTTCTTCGGCAAGATCCCGACACCACACCGATACCCGCCGCAGGAACGATCCTTGGAAAGTCCCCCGGTCAGAACGGTGCCCTCCGGGAAGACACTCATCATGCTGGTGAACTCGGTTTCTTCGAATGTCGTCAGTGCATAGATCTCGTCTGAGATGATGATGACCCCCAGACGCCGACAGGCCTTGCTCAGCGCCTGCAACTCGCGCCTGGAGTACACGAGTCCCGTCGGATTGTGCGGATGATTCAGGATGAGTATCTTCTGGGGCGCACTCTCCGAGGCCAGGACGCGCGCGAGTCCGTCCGGCGTGACCTTGAAACCGTCCTCCCACCGGGTGGGTAGCACGATGACCTTCTTCCTCAGGATCTTTGCTTGCGGGAGATAGCTCACCCAGGACGGTGTTGGAACGACTACCGGCCCGCGAAGAACAGCGAGCAGCATCGCGATCATCTCCTTGCTCCCAGGGCTGACAACCACCTGGTCTGGCGTACACTTGACGCCGAAGTGTCGGCGATAATGTTTCGCGATAGCCTTACGCAGATCGGGCAACCCCGCCGTGGGAAGGTAATCGTGCTGGGATGCGTTGGATCGGAGCGCCTCGATCACGCACGGCGGCAGCGGGAACGGCGATTGGCCGAACGCGAAGTGGTGGTACGGTCTGGTGCAGCCGTGCTTGCGGCAATACGCGGGAAACGCTTTGATCTGGTCGTTGATCCGCAGGTTCGCGGGCATCGGAACATGCTCGAAATGCTCTTCCAGGAGAGTTGTCATCGTCCCATCGACTCCTTCGGGTTGCGCACGGTGGGCAGAGCACCACGGGCTCACTCTAGACCAGGTACGCCCGTTCGCCGGGGCCTCTGCAAGATCACAAGACTCAAACCCCGGGCCACTTTTCATGTGGGTGAGAAAACGATTACGGAGAGACTCGTCGGCCGGGGCAAGCCGCTCGAGAAGATCGTGGCGACGCAGCGCTCGATCGTGTCGTCTACCACCGACCTACTCTCGCACCACGCTACCCGGATCCATCCGACACACCAGCAGATCTCCCCAACGATCGACCTCTCCTTCGATTCGTACGGGATCCGCCACGAACGGGAGCAGCGCTTCGAGCGCATCGCCGCGCAGACCGTTGCCTTCTGAATCGGTCAGCAAGTAGTACGTGCGCTCGCCCGCTTCACTGCGCGTGACAAACATCGGGGGAATGCCGCCGGCGATGCACAGCGTTGCGCATGCCTTGTGGACTTTGCCCTCGCCCGGTTTCATCGCTCCGAAATAGCACTTCGGATCGATGATCTCGCCCCGGAGTCGATGGCGACCGAGAGAGATCGTCCGGCGAGGTTCCCGCGCGGGACTGTTTGGGGCGACGGTAATGTCTGTAGGTGCGTGCTTCACGGTCAGCATCGTTCGGCCGTCGCGAGCGATGAGGTAGCCCGTCACCGTGATCCACTCCCCTGCGACGGGTTGTGTGAAGCCGTCACCACCGACTTTGCCCATCGTTATCAACAGGACCTGTCGTTCTGGAGCGCCTTCGCTCCCGGGCACTGAGAGAATCGGATAGGGATCGACGGTGACGCGACCGGTGAGCGTGGTGGTGCTTGCGAGATCCCAGTTGCCGTCCCCGGGGTCGCTTTGTTGAGAACTGAGTATGAAGGAAACGAGAACTGCGAGAAGACCAATGACCGGGAGCAGCACAATGAGGAATCTCCGATGATGCTGAGGGAGCGGGAGATAACCAACATAGAAATCGTTGCTCATGCTCTGTCTCCGCTAGTTTCACTCGGAATTGAGGCCGGTGTGACCTCGGTTCCGGGCGGATTCGCCTCGGGATTGACGAGAATGCGCCTGCCCTCTACGCGGACGTCGTATGTCGGGATCTTCTCCGTGTAGGGCGGCGGTGACTGCCCGTTGTGCACGAGGTATTGGTAGCCGTGCCACGGGCAGGTCACGCACCCATCGACGATCCGACCCTCACCAAGTGGGCCGTTCTGGTGTGCGCACACGTTGCTGATGGCCGAGATGCCGTCTGCATGACGATAGACCGCGATGCGCTCGCAGCCGCGCAGAACGACGACCTTGGCGTGGTTCAACTCGATGTCATCCACGGAGCCCACGTCGATCCAGCCTTCACCGAACGCCTGCCCTTCGTCGCGCGAGTCGCGCCGCCATTCGCGCACGCCCGTCACCAGGTGGAGCGTGATGATCACGACCGCGGTTCCGCCGAGGAGTGCACCATAAACCCAGCTCACGTCGTCCTGAAGGAAACCAAGCGTGACATGCATCACGATCAACGCATAGGCAACATACACCAGCATGTGCAGCGTCTTCCAAACGGTCGGCGTGAGGTTCTTGAGCCAGAAATCGTGGCTGGTCGCTGCCATGACGAACAGGATCGCCAGCGCGAGCACGCCCAGCGGCTGGAAAGGGAATCCACTGAGCGAGTCGTAGCGGGCGTTGCTCGTGAAGACCGAGACGATCGGGTTCACGATGCCAAAGCCGTGGTACCAGAACACCGCCACCGCACCGTGGATCAGCGCAACGAGGAACATCGTGACACCGAAGTGGCGCCGGTTGTAAAGGAGCGGGCTGAAGCGAGGGCTCAGCCGCGCGGCGGGGCCGATCATGAGGATGATTGACAACATCGTGATCGCGCACGAACTGGTCGCACGCATCAGCAGGGTGACCGGATGGGCGGCGGCGGTGCCCTGCCAGCGCGTCAGTCCCACGATCATGAACACCGCGATGAAGAGTACGACGCCGGCGACGAGGAGGAGATCGTAGATCCTCTTGTGCCGGTTCCATTGGACGGCGCGATACTGGATGCTCATGGTGCATCCTCCGCGCTCGGCACCGATGGCGGCGTGAAGCTCTCGACCGGTGGCGCGAGACGGGCCCAGAGCCCCAGCGCCAACCCGATCAGGATCAGCGGCCCGAGCACGAGCCAGACGACGAGATGCCGGCGACGGTGCGCGCGGATCACGCTGGGCTCTCCTTCAGCGCCCGCAGGCACCGTATCAGCAACAAAGGCCACAACGCCGCCGAACCGGGCAGGATGAGGAGACGGAAGCTGACAGGGCCGCCTTGCGCGACCGGGTCAAAGCGTTCTACGCCGCGAAACACGAACCAGATGGCGAAGACGACGCCGAGGATGGCATAGGAGGCGACTGCGAGAATTATGGTTTCCGCGACGGGCATAGGGTGTGGATTGTAGGCACGGACGCTCTCCTTGCCATGGTAGGAATGAAGTGGCAACCATGATTGGCAGGGCTGTAGCCCGAACGAGCGAAGCGAGCGAGCGAAGGCCACGCGCCGTCGGCATTGCTGTCGGTTGGCAAACTGTTTGGCCTTCGTTGCGATTCAGACCACGGCACATGAGCGGGCATGAAAGCACATGAACGCCTTGGCGCAGTCGGCGCCCGTGGACCGCGTCGCGACCGCCGCCGCATGCCGCACACGCGCTGACTTGTCCTCCAACGCCGTGACGATGCGCGTGCCGTCCTGGCATTTGGAGTTCGTCGCTGTGGGCGCGGGCAAGGGCGGCGTCGGGAAATCGACCATCGCTGTCAACCTCGCCGTCGGACTCGCACGCAAGGGGCTCGCGGTCGGGCTGATGGACGGCGACATCTACGGCCCGTCGCT
>JADFOF010000178.1 GCA_022563015.1 Planctomycetota bacterium | reverse complement strand
GCCCGTGGCCGGATGCCCGGCGCCTTTCCTTCCCCCTGCCCCATACCATCGGGCCCGTGACAGACGCCCGCACACTTCGCATGGGCATGGTCGGGGGCGGCCGTGATGCCTTCATCGGGGCCGTGCACCGCATGGCTGCCCGGCTGGACGGCGACCATCACGGCGGCGTCGTGTTCGTGGCCGGGGCGCTCTCGGCCACGCCGGACAAGGCCGTCGCCTCCGCCCGTGACCTCGGGCTCGACGATGAACGCTGCTACCCGTCGTGGGAGGCGATGCTCGAGCGCGAGCGAGGCCTGCCCGAAGCCGAGCGGATCGACTTCGTCAGCATCGTCACGCCCAACGACACGCACTTCGCCATCGCCAACGCCTTCGCACGGGCCGGGTTCAACGTCGTGCTCGACAAGCCCATGGTGCACACGTCCGAGCAGGCGGCCCAGCTGGCCGAGACGGTCCGCACGGCAGGCGTCGTCCTGGCTGTCACCTACAACTATTCCGGGTACCCGATGGTCAAGCAGGCGAGGCACATGGTGCGGACGGGCGCGCTGGGCGAGATCCGCAAGGTCGTCGTCGAATACAACCAGGGCTGGCTGGCCAGCAGGCTCGAAGAGACCGGGCACAAGCAGGCCCACTGGCGGACCGACCCGGCGCGCTCGGGGCCCGGCGGGTGCATCGGCGACATCGGCTCGCACGCCGAGCAGCTCACGACGTACATCACCGGGCTCGAGCTGGAGGCGATCTGCGCGGACCTGACGGCGTTCGTGCCGGGGCGACGGCTCGACGACGACGCCAGTGTGCTGATGCGGTTCAAGGGTGGGGCCAGGGGCGTCCTGCTGGCGTCGCAGGTGTGCGTGGGGTGCGAGAACGACCTGCGGATCCGCGTGTGGGGGACCGAGGGCGGGCTGGCGTGGCGGCAGGAAGAGCCCAACCGCCTCGTCGCCTGGTCCCACGACGGCGTGGAGACGGTCTATCGGCGCGGGGCGGAGTCGCTGTGCGACGCGGCCAAGGCGTCCACGCGCCTGCCGGGGGGCCACCCCGAGGCGTTCATCGAGGCGTTCGCCAACGTCTACCGCAACGCGTGCGACGCGATGCGGGCAACGGCGTCGGCCCGGGGCGGGGATGGGGGCGGGGATGCGTTCGACTACCCCGACGTGACCGACGGCGCGAGGGGCGTACGGTTCATCGAGAAGGCGGTCCAGAGCTCGCGCAGTGACCGGAAGTGGATCTCGATGCACGGCGCGTAAGGCTCATCGCAGGTGTGCGCCCCGTGTGCCCGCACGATGACCTCGTCATCAAGGATGATCTACTCGTGGTCGTCCCAGATGGTGGCGCCGACCTGGGCATCCTCGAGGCCGGCCGCCCATCGGATCGCGCCCAGCAGGTGTCGGCGAAAGGCGGGATCGGCGTAGGACTCGTTGGTATGACCACCCCCGGTATAGAACGCCCGCCCGCCGTCAAACTCGTGGCACCAGACGATCGGATGGTCGAGGTCCATCCCGCCGCCCTCGTACGTCGTCTCGTCGAGGGTCGCGAGCACGTGGACGCGTCCGCGCGGATTCTCGCGGAAGACATACCACTCGTCGGTGCGGACCCACCGCTCGGGGAGGTGGCGCATCGCGGGATGGTGGCGGTCGGAGACGAGAACGGTGGCTTCCTGGATCCGCGGGTGGGCCTTGAAATAGGCGCCGACCAGCGTGCCATACCAGGGCCAATCGTACTCGGTGTCCGTGGCCGCGTGGATGCCGACGTACCCCCCACCGCCGCGGATGTAGCGCTCGAAGGCGGCCTGCTGATCGTCGTCGAGCACGTCGCCGGTGGTGTTGAGGAAGATCACGGCGTCGATTCGGGCGAGGGCGGCGTCAGTGAACAGGGTCGGATCTTCCGTCGGCTCGACCGCGAAGCCGTGCTCTTCGCCCAGGCTCTCGATAGCCTCGATCCCGGCCGGGATGGACCCGTGCCGGAACCCGGCGGTGCGGGAGAACACGAGGACGTGCATCTCGTCGGCTTTGGGTGCGGGCGATGACGTGCACGCGACGCCGAAAACCGACCAGACGAGAAGGCATACTCCGATGGATCGGTTGGTCATTGCTCGCTCCTGCGGGACGGACCGCACGCCGGCCGCCCGGATGAACAGGATACCGGATGGCTCCGCACGGCGCGAGGAGTCGGCTCTGAACACGCTCGCAGGGCCGAACTGAGCTTCTGTGCGGATTCTGGCCGATGCCGTCCTCGGCTGGTAGTATTGCCTCTTGCCGCCGGCATCGGGCCCGGCGCCCGGGAGATTCGAGCGTGGGACGACCCAACGCTTCTCCCACCGGCCGACACGCTCACAGAAAGGCGCGGATCGTCGATGCAGCAGTTTGAAGGACTCAACGATTGGCTGAACGGACTGGTGGAAAGCACCACTCCCGTGAACTTTCCCCAACTTGTGGTGCTGGCGCTGGTGACGATGGTGCTGGGGCAGGTGCTGGCGTGGCACTACCTTCGGTTCGCGCAGGTGCTGTCCAACAAGCGGAAGTTCGCGCGGAATTTCGTGATGATCGCGACCACGACGCTGCTGGTCATCACGATTGTGGGCTCGTCGCTGACGCTCTCGCTCGGGCTCGTGGGGGCGCTGTCGATCATCCGCTTCCGCACGCCGATCAAGGAGCCCGAGGAACTCGGGTATCTGTTCCTGGCCATCGGGATCGGGATCGGCATGGGGGCGAATCGTCCGCTTGTCACGATACTCATTGTCGCGCTGGTGCTGGGCTACCTCACGCTGCGGAACATTTCCGGGTCGGGGCGCAGGCCGATGCGGACCGTGCTCCAGGTCACGTCCAGACTGGACGGTGATCAGACCGGCTCGCCGCAACTCGGCGCCCTGATGCCTGTGGTTGAAAAGGTGTGCGAGAAGGTCGACCTGCGGCGTGTCGACTGCCACGACGGCCAGTTCAACGCGAGCCTGCTGGTTGAACTCAAGGACGCCAAGTCCATCGAGGGTCTGCTGGACGGCGTGCATCGGGTGTTGCCCGGGGCAACGGTGAGTGTTGTCGAGCGCGACAGCCTCGACTGACGCCCGGACGGGCTCGGAGCGAGACAAGCCATGATCGTGAAGGACGACACAACGAAGCTGGGCCAGGGCATACTCGGGGCGTGCGTGCTGCTGGTCGGGATCGCGATCGGGTTCGCGGCCAAGCCCGAAACATGGCGGCACGAACCGCCCCAGGCGATCGCGCGAGTCGAGCCGCGAAGCGGGGACCGACTGCCGGATCCGACACAACCGCCGATGAAGCGGGCCGAGACGACCCCGGCTGAACAGGACAACGACCTGCCGACGCTGTACGTCGATCTCGCGCCCAGGGCCGCCGCTCGCATTCAAGCGGTCCGCGATCGTGCGCACGCCCGGGGACAGATCCTGCAGGAACCGGGCGACATGGTCAAGGCCACAGTGCGCGTCGGCGAGCAGACCGTCCAGGCCCGGGTTCGCATCAAGGGCGACTGGCTCGACCACCTCCGGGGCGACAAGTGGTCGCTGCGCATCGAGCTCAAAGACGGCACGCTGTTCGGCATGAGCCGTCTGTCCATCCAGAGCCCGGCCACGCGCGGGTATCTCTGGGAATGGCTCATCATGGCGGCGGCGCGGCGTGACGGGCTGCTCGCACCCCGGAGCATGTTCGTCAACGTCGTCGTCAACAACAACCCCACGGGCATCTATTACCTCGAGGAACACTTCACCAAGGAATTGCTCGAGTCGCAAGGAAGGCGAGAGGGGCCGATTGTTCGCTATGTCGAGGACACGTTTTGGACCGAATACTTCCAGCATGGACAACACCGGGGCAAAACGAAGGTGCCCAAGACCATTGAGCCTTCGCAGCAGGTTATCGCGGCTGAGGTGAGTGCGTTTGGGGAAAGGCGTCTGGCTCAGAGCGAGTCGCTGGCGCGGCAACTGGGGCAGGCGCTCTCGCAACTCCGCTTTATTCAGGACCGGATGGCGTCGCAGCCGCAAATCTCAGCCGATGCACTGCACCGCGCGGAACGGGCGATTCGCTCAGAAGGCCGCTCGATTGACAGCGTGCTTGACACGCGCTCGCTGGCGGACATGCATGCGCTCGTGAATTTGTTTCGTAGCAGCCACGCGATCATGTGGAACAACCGCAGGTTCTATCACAACCCGGTGACCGATCGCCTTGAACCGATTGTGTTCGACACGTTGGCGGGCACACTGATGGGCAGTCGTGACCCGATCGGCATGGCCACATGGACGACCCGCGAGTTCCTCAAGAGCCCGACGTACTACAACCGTCTGTTCGAGCGGCTGAGCGAACTTGCCGCACCGGAGTACCTTGAAACGCTCTTTGAAGAGCTCGAGCCGGAGCTGTCCCGCTACGCTAAGTTGCTCCGCGACGAGGGGTTTCACGTCCCTCAGACAGACACCGAAGCGATCAAGAACCAGCTCTACGATCAGCAGGTGTTCCTGCGCGAGCTGTTGCGCCCGATGGACGGCGTCAACTTCGACTGTCGGCTCATGAGCGATGACCCGATGGAAGGTCGGTCCACAGGCACCCTCGAAGTCGAGGCATGGGCGACGACGCGAGTGCCGGTGGTGCTCAAAGGCTTTCGCTTTGGGAACGACCGGTTTGTAAGTGCTCGGCAGAGCATCGCGAAACAGAACCCTGCGGTCTCGCGCATCGACGATGATCGCAATGCCGTGGTGCTGCCCAACGACGGTCGGCGCGTCGTGTTCCGCTTTCCCATCGATGAGCGATTGGCCGGGCTGCGCGATATTCGGGCGATCAAGCAGGCTGTGCGGAGCGGGTCTGAGAAGGACATCAGCGTCAAGCTCTCGCTGCAGGCTGAATACCGGTACATCGGGAACCAGGAGAAGCGGGTCGAGGAGCTTTCCATCCGCCGATTCGGGACTGGCTGGGAAGACGAGGGGGGAAGGCCCGATTCACCCACCCTCGATGACGTGCTCACGAGGCACGCATTCCTGAGCCACGACCCCGATCGCGACGCGCTGACCGTCCGAACAGGCGCGTGGGACGTGGACGGCGACCTGATTATTCCTCACGGCCTCGGGCTGCACATCGGTCCGGGTGTGACGCTCCGATTCGACGCGGGAGCCGCGATCATCGCGACCAACGCCCTGCTCTTCGAGGGCACGAGCGGCGATCCGATTGTGCTCGGGCCCAAACCCGGCGTGTCCACATGGGCCGGGATTGTAGTGATCGAGGCGGCCGCCAGGAGCGTGTGGAGGCACGTCAGCATTCGCGACACGGACGTGGTCACGCGAGGGGGCTGGGTGCTGACCGGGGGTGTCACGTTCTACCGCTCGCCGGTCGAACTGTACGACTGCACGATCAGCGACGCGCGCGGCGAGGACGCGCTCAACATCTACGATTGTGATTTTCTGCTCGAGCGCGTGACGATTGACGGCGCAGCGTCCGACGCGTTCGACGGCGATTTCGTCACCGGCATTATCCGCTCGTGCACGTTCTCGCGCACCGTGGAGGACGCGGTCGACGTCAGCGGGAGCGATGTCCAGGTCATCGACAGTCGGTTCGTCGATATCGGCGACAAGTGCGTCTCGGCCGGCGAGAACTCGACCGTCCGCGTGCGCGGGGGCGTGGTCGAGAGCGCCTCAATAGCCATTGCATCCAAGGACTCGTCACACGTCGATATTGCGGATATGGAAGTGAGGTACGTCGAGAACTACGTTCTGGCGGCATACATCAAGAAGCCCGAGTACGGGCCCAGCTCGATCATCGCTGCCAACCTCACCATCTGGGACGCGGGCCGAGGGCTTTATCTGGTGCAGTCGCCGTGCAAGATCGAGCTGGACGGG
>JADFOF010000011.1 GCA_022563015.1 Planctomycetota bacterium | reverse complement strand
GGAAATGCCGACCGCAGGTCGGCGAGGTGAGGGGAGTTCGCCGCGACATCGACTGGGCGTGGGTGCGCGCGAAGACCCTCACCCCAACCCTCTCCCCGGGGGAGAGGAAATGCCGACCGCAGGTCAGCAAGGTGAGGCTCCGTTGATCGTGCCTGATGCCCAGTGCCTGATCCCTGATGCCTGATCCCCAACGCCTAACCTCCCAAATGCCCGCCGATCCACACCCATCGCTCGACCCCTACCGCGAGGCTGTCGAACGCGAGGGCCCGACCTTCGACGCCCTGCTCTGGCGCTCGCCCGAGTACCAGCGCCGACGCTTCGAGGTCATCGCTCAGAGCCTCGACCTCACCGGCCGCGTCGTCGCCGACATCGGTTGCGGCCGGGCCGACCTGCTCGCCTTCCTCCACTCTCTCGGCGTCGAGTACGGCGGCTACGTCGGGGTGGACGGCCTCATCGAGATGGTCGAGCACTCCCGCACCCGCGCCGAGCGCGACCACCTCGAAGAGGCCCGATTCATCCACGCCGACTTCGCAACCGACGAGCAGCTCTTCGAACGCCTCGTCAGCGCCGAGCGTGCGGACGTCTTCGCCTTCTCCGGCTCGCTCAACACCTTCGAGGAGACCGATGCAAAGGCTGTCCTCGATCGCGCCTGGTCCGCGCTCACCGCTGCCCGACGCCCCGGCTGCGCACTCATCTTCAACTTTCTCTCCGACGCCGGCGGCACTGCGGGCGAAGACCTCGGCCCCTCGCGGCGCTTCCACACCGCCTCGCTCGCCGCCTGGGCGCTGGACCGCACGCCCAGGATCATCCTCCGCACCGACTATCTCCCAAGCCACGACGCCACCATCGCCATGCTTACAACCTAGCGAGTCCCCAGATCGGGTGCATCGTCGAGACGTGTGCAAGACGCCGAGTCTGAGTCCGCGAAGGCTCGGATATCTCCGATGGCGCAGTCGATCCGAGCCTTCGCCCGCAGCGGGCTCAGACTCGGCGTCCGCTCCGTGTTTCCGTGCGCTCCGCGCCCCCTACCATCCGGCCATGGCCATCATCGTCTTCCAGCACCACGACATCGAGACCCCCGGCCGACTCGGCATGACGCTGCGCGACCACGGCTACCGGCTGGACATCCGCAGACCCGACCGTTCCGGCAGCCGCGCCATCCCGGGAGACCTCGACGAGGTCCAGGGAATCATCGTCATGGGAGGCCCGCAGAACCTCACGCCCGATGACATCCGTGATGCACCATGGCTCATGGCCGAGGCCAAGTTCATCAAACAGGCGCACGACGCCGAGCTGCCCGTCATCGGCGTCTGCCTCGGCGCCCAGCTCATCGCCCACGCGCTCGGCGGCACGGTCGAGCCCATGCCCACGCCCGAGGTCGGCTTCGAGACCGTCAGCATCAATCCCGTCGGCCAGGTCGACCCGATCCTCGCCGGCATCGCCTGGGACGCGCCCCAGTTCCACATCCACGCCCATCATGTCACCGCGCTCCCGAGCGGCGCCACGGTTCTCGCCTCCTCCGCCGCGTGCGAGAACCAGGCGTTCACGGTCGGCCTGCGCACCTTCGCCTTCCAGTTCCACTTCGAGTGCGACCACCCGATGATCGACGCCTTCTTCGAGCAGGGCCGAGACCTCTTCACCCGGGCCGGGCTTTCCAGGGCTCAACTCGAAGAGCAGGTCAAGGCCTCGTACGAGATGTATGCGCGGGTCGCCGACCGACTCTGCCTCAACCTCACCACGTGCCTGTTCCCAACCGCCGCGAAGATCTCCGCATGACCGCCCGCCCCACGCGCATGACGCTCAGCGTGCCCGGCGACTACCTGCTCGCCCGCGACTACTGCTCGTACGGCTACTTCCTGCTCGCCCCCAACCACTGGGATCCGGACACGCACACGCTGTACCGGGTGCTCGATCTCGAAGACAGCCCGGCCGTGCTCGCCGTCAATCAGGGGCCTCCCTTCCGCACGCTCCCGCGCGGCCTGCGTGGCAAGCCGCTGACCGTGCGCGCCAGCCGCGTGCTCGCGCGCGCCGAGCAGTCCCGCGCCAAGGCCGCCCTGTCGCGCATACTCCGCCTCGACGAGGACCGGCGCACCATCGCCGCGTTCCACCGCGCCGACCCGCGCTGGAAGCGCTCCGGGCGTGGCCGACTCATGCGCTCCCCCACGCTCTTCGAGGACATCCTCAAAACCGTCACCAGCTGCAACGTCACCTGGCCCAGCACCGTCAACATGAACCGCAGGCTCTGCGAGGTGCTCGGCCGAAAGGTAGCTCAGGTCTCCGACCTGACATCCGCGACCTGCTTCTTCCGCCACACCTTCCCAACCCCCGAAAAGCTCGCCCGCGCTCGGGCCACGACGCTCCGAGGGCGCTGCCGCGTCGGCTACCGCGACCGGCGCATGATCGAGCTGGCCCGACTCTTCGCCTCGCGCCGCGGCAAGCCACCCACGCTCGACCCGCGATGGTTCGAGGATCCCAGGACGCCCAGCGGCGAGATCCACGACACGCTGCTGTCGCTGCCGGGCATCGGCCCGTACGCCGCCGCCAACATCATGCAGCTCCTCGGCCGGTACGATCGGCTCCCGCTGGACACCGAATCGGTCCGACACGGCCGCGACGTGCTGGGGCTCGCCGGCACGGACGCGCACGTGATGAAAAAGGTCGCCGACCACTTCGCCCCCTTCGGCCGGCACGCCTTCCGCAGCTACTGGTTCGAGATGTGGACGCACTACGAGAAAAAGGTCGGCCCCAGCTGGACCTGGCGCCGCGAAACCGACGCCAACCAGTTCACCGCAAGCAAGCTCTGAGCCCCGAGCCTGCAGACCCTGCCGCCGCCCCGCACGCTCGGCCAAGCCTGCGTAGCGGTGATTCACATCCGGGCCAACTGTAGGTCGAGTGCCGGGAGATGTCGGCCGAGCGTTGGGGAAGCCAGGGCCCCCCCATTGTGTGCTCACGAGCCGAGCAGTGCAAGAGACGTCGGAGGAAGGATCGGGAGTTCAGGTTCCATTGCTGCCACGTCCCGATTATGCTACGAGCATGGCGAAGATCACACAGAGGCCATTTCCAGACGAGTTGAATCAATTGCCGTCGAACGCGAAGCTCGCACTGTCCGCGCGATGTGTGCGTCGTGTTCTTCCATTGGTGGAGATTGGTTGGCCCGAGGTGCCCAGTGAGGATCTTGAGACACTTGACACACTTGCTGACTTGCTTGAGCGAGCTAGTTCAGAGTCGGTGAAACTAAGGCGATACGCGAACCAAGTCTCACAAATACTCTTACGATGTCCAGTTTCACCCGCTCGAACTGCCCTGCTTGCAATCGCGGATGCGGCCTATGGGAAGCCGAAGCTCGTCGACAGCGTCGTATCGTGGACATCGAATATGGCGCCGCAAATGAAGGAAGCGGATTCTCAATTCGCGGCAGAAGATGAGGTCATGCTCGCGATCTGGTCGGATTATGAGATGTTGCAAGCGAAGTCCGAGGCGGAGGGCTGGACGGACAAGACGCCTGTTCGTAGCCATGTATTTGGCCCACTCTGGGAAGGTGGCGAACCCTGTTGGATGCTGGCGGCACGGCCCGAGTATGTGCGAGCGATTGAAGAAGATACTGGGCCACTCGTACCCGTTTGTGACATCCCGCGCGTCTCGTTGGATTTGCCGAAGCCCGTTAGAGAAGCACTGACGTTGCAGAGGCGAGACAGGGAGTGCGGGCGATCGCATACATTCCGGACTCCCGCGGCCTCGGGCGCGATCGAAGAGGCTCTTTCAGGATGTGGAGATTGTCGGACGGTCAGGGAGCTTCGCGAGTTCTATGTGTGCCACAACGGTGCTGAGTTATTCACTTCGGCCGATGAGCAGGCCTGGCCGTTGGGCATCGACATTCTGCCGGTGGAGTGGCTGGCGGCGGAGCTGAACCGCATGCTGCATTGGCACTGCACGCGGTGTTGGTTTGACCAGCGAGTTGTGGATGAAGAGAATGCCTACTCACGCAAAATCAGTTCGGATTCTAGCAGCGGCAGCGGGGGCGATGATCTTCGGCTTGCACGTTTCACAGAGCACGACATCGTGGTGTTTGCGGCTCAGAGGCTCGGGGCCGATCGTTGGTTCTGTGTGACGTATGGGCCACTCGCGGGGAAGATTCTGTACTTTGACCACGAAACTGGTGAGTTGGACTTGGTATTTGCAGACTCGCTTGAGGCGTTCTTTATTCGTCTGCGAGAGTATGTCGAGGATGACGACTGGTCGCCCTAGCGATCATGTGCGGGCTGGCTCGACGTTCGCCGCGGCTGCGTAATCCTGCATCGCCTGGACCGTCCAGTCGCCCTGTCTGAGGGCTTCGATGGCTTTGACCGAGGCCAGGGCGCCGGTGGCGGTGGTGATCATCGGGATGTTGAGGCGGACGGCCGTCGCGCGGATCTTGCCCTCGTCGGTCTGCCAGCCGGTGCGGGTCGGCGTGTTGATGACCAGCGCGATCTCGCCGTCGGACATGAGGTCGATGACGTTGGGGCGGGCCCCCGCGGCGATCTTTTCGAGCACGCGCGGCTCGAGGCCGGCGGCCTGGAGAATCTCCGCTGTGCCCGCGGTTGTGTAGACGCTGAATCCCATCTCGAACAGCGGCCGAGCGATATCGGCGATGTGCGGCTTGTCGGCGTCGCGGACGGAGATGAAGACGCCTCCCTCGCGCGGCAGCGCGACGCCGGCCGACATCTGGCCCTTGGCGAACGCGATCGGCAGCGACGCGTCGATGCCCATGACCTCGCCGGTCGAGCGCATCTCCGGGCCGAGCACAACGTCCACCCCGGGGAACTTCGAGAACGGGAAGACCGACTCCTTGATGGCGAACGTGCCGGTGTCGGGGATCTCGCGCGCGCCGAGCTCGTCGAGCGACTTGCCCATCATGACCTTGGCGGCGATGGAGGCCCACGACACGTGCTTGGCCTTTCCGACGAACGGCACGGTGCGGCTGGCGCGCGGGTTGACCTCGATGATGTAGATCTCGTCGTCCTTGACCGCCATCTGGACGTTCATCAGGCCGTTGACCTTCAGGGCGGCGGCGAGGCGATGGGCGATGTCCTTGATCCGGTCGGTGATCTCGGTGGAGAGCGACCACGGCGGGATGGTGCATGAGGAGTCGCCGGAGTGGATGCCGGCCTGCTCGATGTGCTCCATGATGCCGCAGATGAGGGAGTGGGGGGAAGAGACGGGGTGGGGAAGCGACGCAGCGACGAAGCGACGAAGCGACGAAGCGGCTGAACCCTCTGTTTGCGCAGGGGGCTCGTATTTCGAGACCCCCTCCGCCTCGCTGCGCTCGGCACCTCCCCCGTCGGCGACGGAGGAGGCGGGAAAGTTTGCGACAGAGGAGGTGGGAAAGTCGGCGACGACGTCGACGTCGACCTCCGTGGCGCCGTCGATGAACTTATCGATGAGGATGGGCGCGTCGTTGATGTCCGAGATGTCCAGCGCGGTGGTCATGAACGACCGCAGCGCGTCCTCGTCGTGGCAGATCTCCATGCCGCGCCCGCCCAGCACGTACGAGGGACGCACCAGCACCGGGTAGCCGATGACGGTCGCGATGGTGACAGCCTGTTGGAGCGAGCGTGCGATGCCCGAGGCGGGGCGCTTGAGGTCCAGCCGTTCCAGCAGCGCGTCGAAGCGGTCGCGGTCTTCGGCCAGGTCGATGGAGTCGAGCGAGGTGCCGATGATGGGCACACCCGCCCTGGCCAGACCCGAGGCGAGGTTGAGCGGCGTCTGCCCGCCGAACTGGACGATCACGCCGTGGACGAGCGGGCGTGAGGGACTCGCTTCGCGCATCCCGGGTGTGGCTGGATTCACTTCGTCCGTTGATCCCCTGGTCTGTTCGTCTGTTCGCAGCGGGCCGCCGTTGAGGCGTTCGATGACGTTGAGCGTGTCTTCCAGTGTGAGCGGCTCGAAGAAGAGCAGGTCGGAGGTGTCATAGTCGGTGGAGACGGTCTCGGGGTTCGAGTTGATCATGACGGCCTCGAAGCCGAGCTCCCGGGCGGCCATGGCGGCGTGAACGCAGCAGTAGTCGAACTCGATCCCCTGCCCGATGCGGTTCGGCCCGCCGCCGATGATGATGACCTTGGGCGTCTCCGAGACGCGGGCTTCGTCGGGAGAAGAAGAGACGGAGAGACTGAGAGACGAAGAGACGGAGTGGGAGATCTGCTCGCAGGGCCTCTCGTAGGTCGAATAGAAATACGGCGTGGCCGCCTCGAACTCGGCGGCACAGGTATCGACGAGCTTGTAGACGGGCTCGATGCCCAGCGACTTGCGGTGATCGCGGACCTTGAGGATGGTCTCGGTATTGATCGCCCCAAGGTACAGGTTGGCGAGCTGCGCGTCGGAGTAGCCGAGCTGCTTGGCCTCGAACAGCGTGTCGCGCGGGACGTCTTCGAGCGAGGTGTAGCGGCACAGCGTGTCCTCGAACTCGACCAGCTGAGCGATCTGGTCGATGAAGAACGGATCGATGCGCGACAGCTCGTGGATGCGCTCGATCGACCAGCCGAGCTTGAGCGCGTAGCGGATGAAGTGCAGCCGACCCTGGCCCGGGACAGCGATCTTGCGCGTGAGTGTGTCCTCGTCGATGGGCCAGTCTGGTAGGTCGGATCGCCGAGCCGACTTTCTTTCTTCACTCTTTGAGCGATCCGACCTGTCCGTTGACGCCAGAGAAGAGTCGGCTCGGAGATCCGACGTACCAGTCGAGTCGGCTCGGAGATCCGACGTACCTGCCGACCTACCTGCCAGCCACCGATCGTTGCGGTCCAGCCCGAGCCCGAATCGCTTCACCTCCATCGACCGGATGACCTTCTGGAGCGATTCCTTGAAGGTGCGCCCGATGGCCATGGCCTCGCCGACCGACTTCATCTGGGTCGTGAGCGTCTCGTCGGCCTCGGGGAACTTCTCGAACGTCCACCGCGGCATCTTGGTGACGACGTAGTCGATCGTGGGCTCGAAGCAGGCGCTGGTGGTGCCGGTGATGTCGTTTCGCAATTCGTCCAGCGAGTAGCCGACAGCGAGCTTGGCCGCGACCTTGGCGATGGGGAAGCCCGTGGCCTTGGACGCCAGCGCCGACGAGCGCGACACGCGCGGGTTCATCTCGACGACCACGAACTGGAACGGCTTGTCGCCGTTCGCGTCCGGGGGCGGGTTGGGGTTGACAGCGAACTGGACGTTGCTGCCGCCCGTCTCGACGCCGACGCCTCGCATCACGGCAAAGGCCGCGTCGCGCAGGGCCTGGTACTCCTTATCGGTGAGCGTGAGGATGGGAGCGACCGTGATGGAGTCGCCCGTGTGCACGCCCATCGGGTCGATATTCTCGATGCCGCAGATCACGATGCAGTTGTCGTTGCGATCGCGGACGACTTCCAGCTCGAACTCCTTCCACCCGATGAGCGACTCATCGATCTGGACCTGCGTGATCATCGACGCAGCCAGCCCGCGCGAGACGAGCTCTCTGTATTCCTCGGTGTTGTACGCGATCCCGCCGCCGGTCCCGCCGAGCGTGAACGCCGGGCGGATGATCGCCGGCAGCCCGATCTCGTCGAGGAAAGCCATGGCCTGCCCGAGCGACTCGACTCGGCGGGCGTGGGGCGTCTTCAGCCCCGCCCGGTCGCAGACGCCCTGGAACTGCTCGCGGTCCTCGGCCCGATGGATGACCTCGCGCGTGGCGCCGATCATCTCGATATGGTGCTTCGCCAGCGTGCCGTCGTCGTGCAGGGCGCAGGCGCAGTTGAGCGCGGTCTGCCCGCCGAGCGTGGACAGGATGGCGTCGATGCCTTCACCCTGCTCACATTCCTTCTCGATGATCTTGCGAACGCCCTCTGGTGTGATGGGCTCGATATAAGTGCGGTCGGAAAACGCCGGGTCCGTCATGATCGTCGCCGGGTTCGAGTTGACCAGGACGATTCGGTAGCCCTCAGCCTTGAGGGCCTTGCACGCCTGCGTGCCCGAGTAGTCAAACTCGCACCCCTGGCCGATGACGATCGGGCCCGAGCCGAGAATCAGGATCGTCTTGAGGTCGTCGCGCTTTGGCAAGGTACGTCGGCTCTCCGAGCCGACTCTCCCGGTGGGTCAGCTCTCCGAGCTGACTCTCCTGGTAGATCAGCTCTCCGAGCCGACATTTGAGCGTCAGCACGACGGAGGCGCTCCAAGCACCCATCGGCCAGGATGGCAAGGCTGGCAGACCCACAAACACACGGGCCGGGCCGCCCCTGCCGATTACCTCGGCGACCTAAAGCCAAGCGTAGGCCGAGTGGGCAGAACTGGAAAGGGCGGGCGATCTTTCCGGCGACGGGATTCGTACGTTTGTCGGCCCGCTTACGATCGCAGATCGCGGCGGCGTGAGGACATGGAGGAGGACTCGGCCCATGTGCGGAATCGTGGCGTATATCGGACGTAAGCCGGCCCGCGAACTCCTGATCGAGGGGCTCAGGCGCCTCGAATATCGCGGGTACGACTCGGCGGGCATCGCTGTGCTCGACGGCGGGCTCACCGTCGTTCGTGCCGTGGGCCGGGTCTCGGCCCTGAGCGATCGCCTGGACAAGCAGACCGACTTTGACGGCACGCTCGGGATCGCCCACACACGCTGGGCCACCCACGGGACCGTCACCGAAGCCAACGCCCACCCGCACCGCGACGACAAGGCCGGCATCTGCCTCGTCCACAACGGCATCATCGAGAACTACACCACGCTCAAACGCCTGCTCGAAGACCGCGGGCACCGCTTCGTGACCGAGACCGACACCGAGGTGCTCGCGATGCTGATCGGCGAGCTGTACGAGGGAGACCTCGAAGCCGCCGTGCAGGGGGCGCTGCGCGAGGTGACCGGCGCCTATGCCATCGCCGTGATCTGCGAGCGCGAGCCGGACACGCTCGTCGTGGCGCGCAAGGGCAGCCCGCTCATGGTCGGCGTCGGCAAGGACGAGTACATCGTCGCGTCGGACCCGTCGGCCATCGTCGCCCACACCACCCGCGCCTTTCCGCTCGAGGATTACAACGTGGTGCGGCTCCGGCGCGACGGCATTCGAACCTCGACCATCGACAACACGCCCGTGACCCCCAAAATGATGCAGCTGGAACTGGACCTCGAACAGGCCGAGCTCGGCCAATTCCAGCACTTCATGCAGAAAGAAATCTTCGAGCAGCCCGCGGCGCTGCGCAACACCATCCGCGGCCGGATCACGCCGCACGGGGACTCGATCGTCCTCGGCGGGCTGACGCGGTACTCCAAGGAGCTGGTGCGGGCTCGCCGCATGATCCTGACCGCCCAGGGCACGGCGCTGCACGCGGCGATGATCGGCGAGTATCTGCTCGAAGATCTGGCGCGGATCCCGACCGAGGTCGAGTACGCCAGCGAGTTTCGGTACCGAAACCCGATCATCGAGGACGGAACGGTCGTGATAGCGGTGAGCCAGTCCGGGGAGACCGCCGACACGCTCGCGGCCCTGGCCGAGGCCAAGGACCGCGGAGCCCTGGCGCTGGGAGTCGTGAACGCCGTCGGCTCGACCATGTCACGCGAGACGGACGCGGGCGTGTACCTGCGGGTCGGGCCGGAGATCGGCGTGGCCAGCACCAAGGCCTTCACCGGGCAGGTCATGGTCCTGGCGCTGCTGTCGCTGTACCTGGCGCGGCGGCGTCACATGTCGCGCGAGCGGTGCGAGTGGATGCTGGCCGAACTTGCCTCCGTGCCCGACAAGATGGAGCGCGTGCTCGAACAGGCCGACCACGTGCGCGAGGTGACGCTCAAGTATGTCGAGCGCGAGAATTGGCTGTTCCTCGGGCGCGGGTACAACTATCCGACCGCCCTTGAGGGGGCGCTGAAGCTCAAGGAGATCAGCTACATACACGCGGAGGGCATGCCCGCGGCCGAGATGAAGCACGGGCCCATCGCACTGATCGACGACGGGATGCCCGCGGTCTTCATCGCCACCAAGGGAAGCCAGTACGACAAGGTGATAAACAACATCGAGGAGGTCCGCAGCCGGGGCGGGCACGTCATCGCGGTTGCAACCGAAGGCGACACCGAGATCGCGCAGCACGCGCGCGACGTGCTCTACATCCCCGACATCGCCGAGCCGCTCAGTCCGATCCTGGCTGTGGTCCCGCTGCAACTCATGGCCTACGAGGCCGCCGTGGCGCGCGGTCACGACGTGGATCGCCCCAGAAACCTCGCCAAGAGCGTGACGGTGGAATAGATCGCTGGCGGGGCCAAACCGGGCCGGACGGGTAGATGTACTGGTTTTGTGCGGTCTGGCCTTCTGGCCTCCAAACATAGCGAAAGATAGTTTTGGCAAAGTTGACAATTGACATGGGCGATCATACTGTTAGTCAAAGATAGTTTTGGCACACTTGACACTAGGTGTCCCATCAAGAGTGAAACACCCCCAATCCAGTTCGACAGCTTGTTTTCGGACCTTGATTTGCTCACCGGCGCCTTCCGGCTGATCGATACCGATGCCGTGCGAGAACATAGCGCCAAGCATCGGCCTTGGCGAAAAGTGCGTCCGATAGCGGTGCGGGCGGGCAGTGATCCAGAGGCCGCGTGGCGGGCTGTGAAGCTCCTCCGACATCACCAGTTCCGGGCATTGCCACTGACGCGCAGTGAGGGTGGGACGTTCGGATTCTGCGAGCACTCGTCGCTGAACGAGTGGTTGCACGGCATCGACCTCGAAGTCGGCGGTGGTGGTCCGGGAACATTCGACCATGGGCGAGGGGTGCTGGGCGATCCTGCCTTTCGCGCGAAGTTTGCGATCCGCTCGCTCATGCAGGAGGCGATCGAATCATCTCGCCTTGAGGGAGCGGTGACCACGCGCGTGGAGGCGACGGAGTTGTTGCGCTCGCGGCGCGCGCCTCAAACCACCCACGAGCGCATGGTCGTAAACAACTACGCGGCGATGCGCCAGGTGAAGGAGATGCTCGATCGTGAATTGTCCGTCGAGATGCTGTGCGAGATTCAGCGGACCGTGACGGAAGGAACACTTGAGCACGAGGATCAGTCGGGGCGGTTTCGGCGCGCGGACGAAGATGTCCGCGTGATCGATGAGCGGACCAATGAGACGGTGTTCGTGCCGCCGCCAGCGGAAGGGATCGAGAAGCGCGTGCGCGCGATATGCTCGTTTGCGAACAACACGCATACGGGGCGCGACTTCATTCACCCGATCGTGAAGGCGTGCATTCTGCACTTCATGATTGGGTACGAGCATCCGTTTGCGGATGGGAACGGGCGGACGGCCAGGGCCGTGTTCTACTGGTACGCGCTCCGGGCCGGGTATCAGGTATTCGAGTATCTCGTCATCTCCGAGCTTCTCCGCGAGGCATACGAGCAGTACACGCGGGCATATCTCGACAGCGAACTGGATGACGGCGACATGACGTACTTCATTCGATTCAAGCTCAGAATCATCGTGAGGGCAATCGAAAAACTCGGTGAATACCTTACAGAAGAAGAGGAAAAAATCCAGCGGGCGATCCGTATGGCATCACTTGATCCCAGTCTTAATCTCCGTCAGCGGTTATTGCTGGGGCACGCGCTTCGTCATCCACGCACGGTGTACACTGTCAAGTCCCACGCCGAGTCCAACCGCATTACGCAAGTTACGGCTCGTTCTGACCTTGATCGACTCAGCCAGAGGGGATTGTTGACGACATATCAGACCGGCCGTCAAGTTAATTACGTTGCCGAGCCTGGGTTGGAAAAACGACTCGGTCTTGATGGATAATCACATCAGCCCCAAGATCGCGCGGCGGTTCAGGGGGGCCTGAACCTCGATGGCGAGCGCGTTGGCGAGGATAATGGCCAGCGCGATCGTGTCGGCGGCCTCGGGGAGCGCGGCGAACAGGACGACGCCCAGGCACAGTTGCGTCAGACCGACACCCGAGGCGATGAACTCGACGCTGTGCAACGCCGCGCGTTGTCTGGCGGCGTCGGGCGCGAAGGTCTGGAGCCCGAGGTAGCATCCGATGAAATGGCCGGCCCCGGCGGTGAGCGTCGCCACAACCACGAGCGTAACGGGGCGCCACGAGGCGATGAGCGCCGATGGGTCCACCTCGCGCGTCAGGTACGCCGCCATCGCGGGCAGGCAGATCCACAGGCACACGGCGCGCGCGGCGCGGCGCAGGCGACGTGGGGGTCGGCGGGCGAGGTTCAGCGCGGCGCCGACGCCCACCGCCGCGGCCGGCACGAGCAAGTACGCGATGCGCGCGCTCGGGATGCTCCAGGCAAGGACGGCGGCGGCGGCGACGGCGGCGAACAGACCCACGCGCCGCGTGAGCGCCTCGCGACCGGCCGAGCCCATCCACCGCAGCGGCGTGGCGGCGAACAGCGATCCTGCCGCGACGACCGCGCCCACAGCGATCGCCCCGGCGATGCTCCGGTCCAATATCCACACCAGCAACAGGGCGGTTGGAACCGCGGCGAAGAGCACAATGGCGACCGCGACGCCGATTTCGGCCACAGTCGAGCGAGGCACGAGGCTCGGGGCTGCGGGGGAGGCCCAGGCGGCCAGGCACAATGCCAGGCTCACCAGGGCGACCATTCCCATCGCCGTCTGAACGCGGGTGCGTTGGCGGGCACGGTCCAGGGCCCGTATCAAGGGGCCACGCTGGTCGGCTTGCCGCTCGACGAGATCGGACAAAGCCTCGGGCGAGACACCGGTGGCGGCCTGGGCGGCGCGGGCGCGAGAGTGATCTAAGTCAAGTTCTTGCAGGTCTTTACGTTCTTGTCGGGCCCCGATGAACAGCGCGTCGTACGCCTCGGGCGCGACGCCCCCAGCGACGCTGGGTCCGAGCAGGATGCCGGCGAGGATCCCTCCGGCGACCGCCCCGGCGGGCCGGCCCCCGGGAAACCCGCAGCGGCGAAGAAGCAATGCCAAAGGCCCCGCGCAGCCGATAAAAAGCACGAGCCTGAGCAACAGGGTGATCCACGCGTCGGCCGACATCTCGGCCGAGTGTAGGGATCGCTCGGGGAGGGACTCATTGCGCCAAGCAACCACGGGCACAACCGGGACGGCTCGAACAGCCCGAGAGCGTCTGGCGGAGCTCGTGCCACAGCCGCCCGTCGAGGTCATCAGCACCAGCGTGCTTCGGACGCGTCGGTTTCATCTCAGGCCGCTGTGCGAGTCCGACCGCAACGAGTTCATTCGTGTGATCCGGCTGAGTCGCGCCCACCTCGATCGGTTCTCGGCGCTGCACCTGCCCGAGGAGACCGACGAGCAGTTGTTCGAGCGCCAGCTGGGTCTGACCCAGCGCGGGGAAGCGTCGGGCCTGTCGCGGCGACGCGTGGCAGTGGATTCGTCGGGGCGGATCGTCGGCTCGTTCAACCTCAACAGCATCACCCGCGGGCTGACCTGGGCGGGAGACCTGAACTGGTGGGTGTCGGTGGACTCGCTGAGGCGGGGGTTCGCCACCGAGTGCGTGGGCGCGATCGTGATGCACGCCCTGCGCGACCTGCCGCACGGCCTCGGGCTGCACGAGGTGCACGCATTCGTGCAGCGCGAGAACGGCTGGAGCATCCGGATCGCCGAAAAGCTCGGGTTCGTCAAGGAGGGCGACGAGCGGGCGCACCTCCAGACCGGCGACAAGTGGCACGTGCACGAGCTGTATGTGCGCCGTGTGCGGGCGACAAAGTGACAAAGTGACAAAGTGACGAAGTGACGAAGTGACGGAGTGACGGAGTGAAGAAGAGACTTAGAGACGGAGAGATGAAGAGACGAAGTGGAGAAGTGGTAGGTCGGATCTCCGAGCCGACCGGTGGGATAGCTCTCCGAGCTGTCGGTTCCAAGTTCTGACACGGATCGCATGTGTCGCTCGCGCGCGATGGAGGAACATGCGTCCCTCCCGATTCCATTGGGAGATCGGATAGGCTCAGGTACGAGCCCTCCGCGCAAGCGGAGCGTCCCTTTGGCGCCGCGACCCGAGCGCCGCGGGCCGGTGCTGCGGAAACGATCACGAGCCGCCGTCGTCGGGCGGATCGGGCGGCGGGGGTTCTTCAGCGGGCGGCTCTTCTGCGAACAGGTCCGCCTTGATGCGCAGCCGCGTCTGCTCGTCAACGGGGCTGACGAACCAGTCGTCGAGGTCCGGAGTGTTGGTAAAGATCTTGATGGGCTTGATGTCCAGCCCCGGCAGCGGCTCAAGCAGCCCGTCGCGGCCGACGCGCATCTGGCCGGTGACGAGCAGGTAGTCGAGGATCGAGGTGCGGACGCGCGTCTCGGCCCGGTCGCGGGCGTTGCGGGCTCGGAGGAGTGCCTGCGCTGTGTCGAGGCGTTCCTGCGTCGTCACGCGGTCCGGCTGGATGCGCTGCTGCTCGAGGCGTCGCATCGTGATGCGGACGCGCTGCTCGGCCAGCAGCAGGTCGGAGCGGGCCCGCTCGATGGCGCGGACCGCGGCGCGAACAGCAACATAAACATCGTCCTCGGTACGGTCCAGGTCGCGCCGGGCCCGTTCGGCGCCGATGATCGCCCGGCGGAGCTGCAGGCGCTCGATCTCGCGGTCCAGCGGCAGCCCGAACGTCACCCCCGCCGAGAAGCTCAGGTCGTCCGGGTCGAACACCAGCCCACCCTCCCGCACATCGGGGTCGGTGGGGACGGTGACCGAGCCGATCAGGTTGAACTCGGGGAGAATCGTGTTGCGGGCGATGGCGACCTGTCGGCCCGAGTCGATCACGCGGTCGCGCGTGTTCTGCAGGTCGAGCCGGAACTCGAACCCGCGCCGGGCGGCTTCGTCCAGCGTGATCTCCGGCTCGGTCAGATCGATCGCTGTGTTCGTGATGCGGATGGGCGCGTCCACGTCCAAACCCAGGCGGATCTTGAAGCGGTCCAGCTGCGTCGCGTACCGATCGACGAGATCATCGAGCGCGGAGATGGCTGCGAGCAGGTCGTTTCGCGTGTTGTTCACATCGAACAGCGCGATCTTGCCCGCGTCCTTCCACGCGATATCCCGCGCCAACTGGGCCGAGAGGATGCGGATGGTCTCTTTCTGGTTGGCGATCTCGGCCTTGGACGCGAGCAGCGAGAAATAGTCGCGGGCGATATCGACCAGGAACTGCCGCCGGAAGCGCTCGAACGATCGCGCCTGGTAGATCAGGTCGCGCTGGGTCTGGATGAGGCTCTCGCGTGCGGTCCGGCCGCCGCCTTGCAACAGCGGCGCGTTGCCCGACAGGATGATCTGCGAGGACTGCGCGTAGCGCCCCGAGGCGGTGGCGCGGAGCTGCTCTGTCGCGGTGTAGACCCAGCGGGCCTCGACCGTCCCGCCGTACGGCAGGCGCTGAGACACGCGCAGGTCGTTCACCACCCGCAGCGCCGACCGGATATCTCCGTCGTCGCCCGAGCCGGAGAACGTCAGCGAGGTGTCGTTGAAGAGTCGCGGCCCCCAGCGGTGCTGCTCGATGAGCAGACGCACCGCGGCCAGGATGTAATCCTCCTCGGCTGTGAGATACTCCCGGCCCGACGTCTGGGCGATCTGAAACGCGTCGTTGAGGGCCAGGACCAGGGGCTCGGCGTCCTTGTCCACACCGGCCTCTTCGCGGGCGAACGCGCGCAGCCGGGCCGAGCTGTCGCGGTTGGGGTCGGCCGGCGTGAACTCGAGCTCGTCGGGGGTTGGGTTGGCTGTGGTGGGTTCAGTGTCGTACTGGTCGGGCGATTCGAGCTCCTCAGCCGGTCGATGCTCGCGTCGCGGCGGATCGATGGCGTGCATGGCCAGCGAGCGCTCAGCCAGGAGCCGATCCACCCGCTCATCCACATTCTGGAGCCCCTGCGAGCAGCCCTGCATGAGCGCAAGCGTCCCGAGGACGAGGAGCCGATACGGAGACGGCGGCGATAGATCGGTTTTTGTTCGGGTGTCGTGCGGCACGAGGCTGGATCCGTCGGTGGCAATGGGCGGGAAGTGTACCCACGGCGGCATGAGGCGTTGCGATTTGCAAACAGCAGCCTATCCTTGCAACTTCATTCAGACGCGGACACGGGCGACCTTGGCGGCGGAAATACGAACAACGGCCGAGCAAACGCCCCATTTCTCCAGGAGCACAGCATCCATGCCTTCAGTGACCTACGACGGTCGAAGTTTCATGCTCGACAGTCGCCGTGTCTGGCTGGTGAGCGGGTCGATCGCATTCGCCCGCATCCCGCGCGAGCTCTGGCGAGACCGGATCCACGCCGCCAAGGTCGCCGGCCTGAACACCATCGAGACGCCGGTCTTCTGGAACCGCCACGAGCCCATGCCCGGCAAGTTCGACTTCAAGGGCGACAAAGACCTTCGCCACTTCGTGCGGCTGATCGGGGAGGCCGGGCTCTGGTGCATTCTCAGGCCCGGGCCCTTCATCGGCACGGGGTGGGAGTTCGGCGGGCTCCCGGCATGGCTCATGGAGCGCGAGGGGATCGAGCTGCGATCGGGCAAGGGGCCTTTCCTCCAGGCGTGCTCGCGGTACCTCTCGGCCATGGCCGACCAGGTCAAATCGCTCCAAGTGACGAGCGCCGGCAAGGGCGGGCCGATCATACTCGTCCAGAACGAGTCCCAGTGGACGTGCGGGCACGATGAGGCGGGCAAGAAGTACCTCGGCGAGCTGGGCCGATACCTGCGCGAGGCGGGCCTCACCGTGCCGGTGGTGAACGCCAACAGCCTGTGGCAGGGAGTCGAGGGCGAGATCGATTGCTGGGTCGGCGAATCGCGCCTGCTGCCGACGATGCGCCAGCTGGCGGTGGTTCATCCGGACAGCCCGCGGTTCGTGATCGACCTGGTGGTGCGACCGACCTCGGTGTGGGGCGAGGGGACGGAAGAGCAGCCGAGCCCGGCGTCGGTGCAGCGTCACCTGGCCGAAGTGCTCGCCGGCGGGGCGCAATACAACATCCAACCGTTCCACGGCGGGACGAATCTGGAGTTCTCCGCGGGCTCGCTCCCCGGGACGCCGGGCCGATTCGTCTCGACCGGCCAGGGGGACGGGTCGCCGCTGAGCGAGACCGGGTGCCCGGGCGAGCTCTTTGCCATGGTTCGACGCGTGTCAACGTTCGCGTCGCAGTTCGGTCGGGTGCTGGCGTCCTTGGACTCGGAGTACCAGCCCGTGGTGCTCGACCCGGACGGCGGGCGGGCAATCCAGACCCGACGCCGATCCGGCAGCGGGCTGTCGGTGATCCACACGCGCGGGCCGCAGGGCGGCGTCGCCTGGGTGTTCGCGCCGGACCCGGACTCGGGAGTGTCGAGCGACGCGACCGCCACGCTGCTGATGTCGGACGGCTCGACGCAGACGGTCGAGTTCGGCAAGCAGGCGGTGGCGTGGTGTCTGCTGGCCGTGAATCTCACCGGCAAAGCCCACCTGGACTACTGCACCTTCAACGCGTTTGCGCAGGTCGGCGAGGTGTTCGTGTGCTACGGCCCGGCGGGAAAGGAGGGCGTGCTCTCGATCAACGGGTCGCCGATCGCGATCACGGCCCCCAAGGGCAAGATGCCCGTGACACTCGAGCACGAGCGGATCACGCTGGTGGTGTGCAACGAGCGGCAGATCGACAGGACGTACCTCACCGAGTCGGCGGTCTACGCCGGCGTGGACGGCGTGCGCGCGGACGGGTCCCCGATCGAGCCCAGCAGCGGGAAGTACGTTCGGATCTCTCGCAGCGGCGAGGTGACGGTCCTGATGGCGAGCGCGGTGCGGGTGGGGCGCACAGCCGGCAAGGTGACGCTTTCGCAATGGACGTCGGCGTCAACAGAGGACTACCGCCAGGGCCACAGCGCCCGCTACGCCGCCATCGACGGGCCGGCCGACCTGACCACACTCGGCGCGCCGCTCGGGTACGGCTGGTATCGGATGGAGTTGAAGTTCAACGCCGCCAAGCGGTTCAAGCTCGTCGCGCCCGAGTGGACGGATCGTCTGCACGTGTGGCACAACGGGGAATGGGTGGGGCTGCTGGGCGAGGGGCCCGGGGCGGCCGACCGACTCGAGATCGCCTACACCAAGGGCAGCCACACGCTCGTGGCGCTGGCGGACAACATGGGTCGGTTGAGCGGCGGCGAGCACATGGACCGGCGCAAGGGCGCGTGCGGGCACCTCTGGGAGTTGAGCCCGCTGAAGATCGGGCGGGCCAAGCTGGAAACCTGCGAGCCGGTGGATCCGTTCGCCCTGCACACGCCGTTGTGGGAGGTGCACGAGGGAGATTACACCTCGCCCGAGCGGACGACGTGGGTCTTCACCCATCGGCGCAAGACGCCGGTGTTCCTGTTCCTGCCCCCGATGACGCGCGAGCGGGCGCTGCTGATCTTGAACGACGAGCCGATCGATCTCCTGGATTCGGGGTCGACCGTTCCGCTCTGCCTGTGGCCGGAGCAGCTGCGCGCCGGCTCAAACGTCGTGCAGCTCGCGGCGCTTCCCGGGACGGATGCGTCGGAGTTGTTCGCCCTGGTGTTGCGGTCATCGGCGTTCGAGGGCGCGCGCAAGCACACGGGCAAGGCGTCGTGGGCGTTTGCGCGGTGGGAGCAGCCGCTGAAAACTGCGTACAAGCCGGCCCAGGGCGGCGGGCTGAACGGGCCGACATGGTGGCGCTGCACGTTCAAGACCGCCGGCGACGGCCAGCCGCTGATGCTCGACCTGGCGGGCATGACCAAGGGACAGATCTACGTGAATGACCGCCACATCGGCCGATATTTCGTCGCCGAGGCCTCGGGCAAAGTTGTTGGAACGCAGCAGGTGTATTACGTTCCCGAGCCCTTCTACCAGGCGGGCAAGGACAACACGCTCGTCCTCTTCGAAGAGCACGCGGGGAACCCGTCCATGGTGTCGCTGGCCGGAGAAAAGGGCGCGTGGCCGATCCGAGCGTGAACTATCGTCCCAGCGCGTCGATGAATCGCTGAAGCTGCAGGATATCGCGCAGGATCACCTGGTGGCGCGTGGCGAACGCAATGCGCTGCTCGCTGAGCCGCTGTTTGATCTCCGGGTCGTCGGCGCTCTCGAGCGCGCGGTCGAGGAACGCGATCTGCTGCTGCAGCATGCTTGCTCGTCGGCGCAGCGTGTCGGCCCGGTTGCTGAGCATGCGGGCCCGATCGGCGTTGCGCGGGCGTGGCCGGCGATCGCTCGCGTCGGTTATCAGAGTGGCGGACGCAAACCCCGCGGTCGCAGGGGTGGTGTGCGATCGGCCCGCCGCCACCGCCGCGACCGCGCCGAGCTGGTACACCGTCATCGACGCCCGCGAGGCCGTGTCAGACGGGACGCCGCCGCTGGCGACGCGACCGTCGGGTGATTCGAACGGAGGCTCGATGGGCGGCTCAGGAGTCGCAGCCCCGGGGGACAACCGCCGGGCCAATCTCCATCGCCACGCCTGTGCGAGAACGGCCTCGTTGAGCGCGGCGTTGTTCAGCCGGGCGTAGCTGCCCAGCGCGAACGAGACCTGCACGACGCGGTCGTCGCGCGTGACAGTGACGCCGACCAGTTCGCCCGGGTCGTGCGAGATAATCGCCGAGCGCAGGTCCAGCCCCGTGCGGATCGCCTGGCCGTCCATGCGCGTGATCACGTCGCCGCCGCGGAGAACACGCGAGGCGTCGAAATCCGGGAGCGTCGTGGATATCTCCGCCGGCGCCTGGTCGTTGCGATTGGCGAACTGGATCCCCATCGCGGCCCGCGGCAGACGACCGAACAGGCGCAGCCCGACACGCTGCAGGCGGATGCGCTGCTCGGGGCTCATGCGCCCCCCGGCCAGACGGCTCTCGATGGTGGGGAGCAGACCCGTGGGCGCGAGCATGAGCATCCGCTCGGCGCCCTCACGCCGGGCCCATTCGTCACCGGCCAGCTGCCCGATAAGCTGCTCCACACGCCGCTCGGTGATCGGTTCGATCGATTGCGCGCACACCCGGCCCGCGAGCACGATCGAGCCTATGGCACAGGCGAGAATGGCCAAGCGTCGCATGGGTCGTCCCCGGGATCGGCCACACCGGCCGACCGCTATCAGTGTACCGGACGCAGCGACGCCGGGGCGGAAAAACCGCACTTATTGTGGCTAACGCCCGCTGGTCAGGGCCTCAGCGTTCTCGCTCAGCCACAGGGCCTTCACTGCGATCGCCTGGAGAAACGCGACGGGCCCGAGCGGACCGAATCGGCCGGTGCGGGCGATCGGCAGCAGCGTTTCGGCGACCAATGCCTGGATCATCAGGGGCGGGATCAAGGCCGACTCGGCGCGATCCACGGGCTCGTCGCCGGGCCGATGGTACCCGCCCAGAAAGGCGCGGTATCGATCGAGGTCCGGCGGAGCGGGCCAGTCGGCGGGCGAGTGTGCGCCGGCATCGATCGAGAACTGCAGCAGCCCGTTGGCAAGGTCCACCACCCGCGGCGCCAGGCGCACGGAATCGAAATCCGTCACAGCCCGCACCCGATGATCCTCGAGCAGGATGTTGCCCGGGTGCCAGTCGGCATGGATGAGCACGGGGCGCGCTCGAGCGAGCCCCAGCCGATCCGTCTGCGACCGTGCTTCCTGGAACAGCCGCGTAAGCCGATCGATGGATTCATGCGCGTCGGACGGCGTGGCCCGGATCGCAGCCTGGGCGTGCTCCTCGATACCCACCGCGTTGTGGTACGCGCCCTCGGGCGGCTCCCAGCGCGTGTCGAGCACGTTGGTGTGGCGGTGAAAGTCGGCCAGCGTCCGCCCGCACGCGTCGGCGTCCGCGCTCGAACCGTCCGGCCGACGCCCAGTCACGAACTCGAACATCTCGTAAATCCGGCCGCGCAGCTGGAGCATCGAGTTGTTCTCCCTGCGCGTGCCGATGATCCGCGGCGCCGGAAACCCGCGCGACGCGAGGTGGATCTGCACCGCGTGCGACGCCGCGACCCGGAAGGGATCGTCGTGGCCCGGGCTCCGACGCTTCAGCAGGTACGCGCCCGAGCGCGTCTTGATGACAACCTTGGGCGACGTGTGCGACCCCGCACGCACCGGCTTGATCGACTGAATGACGCCCAGGTCGTAGTTCGAGCAGACGACAGCCAGCTCCGTGGGCGAAAAATCGGCGTACCGCGCCGGACGCTGCGCCACGGGGATGCTCAGCGATCCCGCCCACGCCTGGCGGGATCGATCGGGCTCGTGCCGCGTGTGCCGGGACGAGGTATGTGGCGGCGTTGGCATCGTCACTCGACGTTTTGGACGAGTTCCTTGATGCGATCGATGGCGCCCTTGACCTCGATAATCGCGCGCGAGATGTCCGCGTCGGGCGACTTGCTCGCGATCGTGTTCGCCTCGCGGAGCATCTCCTGGGCCAGGAAATCCAGCGTTCGTCCCACCGGACGGGTGCCGTCCTCCTCGATCAACTGTCCGAACTGCTCGATGTGCCCGCGCAGGCGCGAGATCTCCTCGTTGATGTCGGTGCGCTCGGCGTAGGCGGCGATCTCCTTGATGATGTCCGCCGGTTCCACGGTCAGTTCCGCCCGCTGGAGCATCGCGTCGATCCGCGCGGTGAGTCGGCTCTCGTAGTCCTCCGCCACGGACGGGGCCTGGGCCGCGATCTCGCCGAGATGCTCGGCGATCTGCTCGCACTGCCGAGACAGCTCCGCGTGCAGAGCCTCGCCCTCGCGGGCGCGCATCGCGATCAGGCTCTCGCTGGCCTTATCGAGCAGTTCGCAGAACGCCTTGCGGGCAGCCTCGATGCGCGACTCCTCGTCGCTGGGCGGTTGCAGCACCCCCGGCAGCGAGAGCAGCGCCCCGACATCGATTGACACCGCGCCCCTGGCGATGATCGGCGTCTTGCGGATCTGCTCGATGTAACTCTCCAGCGCCTTGATGTTGATGCCGAACGCCGCGTTCTCAGACGTGTCCGTGCACGACCCCGTCACCGTCACCGTGCCGCGCGTCAGCCGACGCCGAACCAGAGAATCCAGCTCGGCCTCGAGCCCCTGAAACTCCTCCGGCAGACGGATGACAGCCTTGAGATACTTGCTGTTGAGCGAGCGGACCTCGATGAAATAGTGCACGCCGTCGATCTGGGCGGACGCGTCGCCGAAGCCGGTCATGCTGCGGATCAAATCGAGTTCCTCGTCTGCGTGCCGCCGGAAGCCACCGACGAGAGAGTCTAATCCACCCGTGGTCCTGGGGCGACGATCCGCCTCGAATCAGGAGTGCAGCGGTGGGCCGCCCCCGGGATCGCCCGTCGGCGGGGGTGGATCGGGCTCACCCTCGCCGGTCTCGGGTGGATCGGATTGGCCGGGCTCGGTCTTAGGCGCAGGATCCTCCTGGGTCGGGGTTTCGCCCGGCTGGGTCTGATCGGCGGGCGGTGGCTGCTCGCCCGGCTGATCCGCCGGTTGCTCGGCCGGGGTGCCGTCCGGCAAGGCCTCGACCCCGCCAGCCCCCTCGCTTCCGGACACGCCCTGGATCGTGGTCGGCACCGCGGTGGCGTATGGGTTCTGCCGCGTCGTGAAGTTCAGCACGATCGCGATCATCACGAACATGCAGAACATCCCGACCGTGAGCCACGTCAGCATGTCGCCGGTCTTGGCCCCGAACGCCGTCTGTCCCGAGCTGGCGCCCGCGCCGAAGGCGCCGCTCAGCCCGCCGCCCTGCGGCTTCTGGATCAGGATCACCAGAATCATCAGCACCGACACCATCAGGAACAGCAGCACCAGCAGCGAATGCACGTAGTAGGGGAGGACGGCCAGGTGGATCACATCGAACACTCCGGCGGCGGGAAAGCCCGGCCGCGAGACAGACTGCAATCCTAGGCCCGACGTGTGGGCACCGGTGGCCCAACTTCGGCGGGCTCGCACTCGTCGTCCGAGTTGTGCAGGATTCGCGGCGGTGGGTTCAGCGGGCTGCGGCTCTGCAAATGACGGTGAAGTTGTCGGCGTCGAGCGAGGCGCCGCCGATGAGCCCGCCGTCGATGTCCGGCTGTGCGAAGAGTTCGGCAGCGTTTTCGGCATTGACCGACCCGCCATAGATGATCCGAGTCGCGTCGGCAATGGGCTGGTCGAACATGTCGGCCACGAGGGCGCGGATCGAGGCGTGCGCAGCCTGGGCGTCGCCGGGTGTGGCGGTCCTGCCCGTGCCGATCGCCCAGACCGGCTCGTAGGCGATGATCAATCGCTCGAAATGGTCCGGCGTGACCGCGGCCAGCGCGGCGCGGGCCTGGCGCTCGTTGACAGCGTCGGTCTCGCCCGCCTCGCGCTGCCCGAGCGTCTCCCCGATGCACAGGACGCATGTGAGGCCGGCGTCCAGCACCGCTTGGGTCTTCTTACCGACCAGCTCGTCGGATTCGCCGATGACGTGCCGTCGTTCCGAGTGCCCGGTGAGGACGTGCGTGACGCCACAGTCGGCAAGCATCGCCACCGAGACCTCGCCGGTGAACGCACCGTCGCGCTGGAAATACGCGTCCTGCGCGCCCAGCGCGATCGGGGAGTCGGCCTGGGCGAGCATGCCCCTGATCCTGAGCAGATACGGGAAGGGTGGGAAGACCGCCGCCTGGATATCGAGGTCAGCCAGCGAACCGATCAGCCGCTCGGTCAGCGCCGCAGCCGAGGCGAGGCTCGCATTCATCTTCCAGTTCCCGCCGACGAAGGGGGTGCGCATAGGCATGGGGGGCTCCGGGTGCGGTGGTTGCGGAGTGTAGGTGGGCGCGAGTGTTGCGGGGAATGCGAAAGTGAACGGAGGCGCACGAGAAACCTCACGCTCGATCGCGGGGTTCGTATGGTCTCAAACGGTGGCGCTCGCCGCGCGCGGATACCGGGAGCGCTCAGCCCTTCGGGCCAGCCGCCCGAATCGCGTCCGTCATGTCGTACTTGGTGTCGTTCTCGCGGAACATCGCGGCGAGCTTGCGGGCCTGCGTGTCGTAGGCGTCGCCGTCGGCCCAGGTGTTGCGCGGCATGAGGACCTCGGCCGGCACGCCGGGCACGGCATTCGGGATGGGCAGGCCGAAGATGGGCTCAGGTGTGAACTTCGCATTCGTCAGCGAGCCGTCGAGGATGGCGCTGACCATGGCCCGTGTGTACTCGAGGCTGAAGCGCTCACCCGTGCCGTACGCGCCCCCGGTCCACCCGGTGTTGAGCAGCCAGACACTCGAGCCGTGCTCCGCAACCCGCTGGGCGAGCATCCCGGCGTACTCGCCCGGCCGACGCGGGAGGAACGGCCCGCCGAAGCACGGGCTGAAGTTCGGCTGAGGCTCGGTCACACCCGCCTCCGTCCCCGCAAGCTTGGACGTGTACCCGTTGATGAAGTAGTACGACGCCTGCTCCGGGCTGAGCCTGCTGACCGGCGGCAGGACGCCGAACGCGTCCGCCGTCAGGAAGATCACGTTCCTCGGGTGCCCGCCCACGGACGGGATCACCGCGCCGGGAATGAAATCCACCGGGTACGTGACACGCGTGTTCTCGGTGATCGAGCCGTCGTCGTAGTCCGGCGCTCGGCTGTCGTCCAGGATGAGGTTTTCCAGCACGGAGCCGAAGCGGATGGCGTCATAGATCTGAGGCTCGCCCTCCTTCGACAGCTTGATGCACTTGGCGTAGCACCCGCCCTCGAAGTTGAACACGCCGGTCTTCGACCACCCGTGCTCGTCGTCGCCGATCAGCGCCCGGTTCGGGTCGGCGCTGAGCGTGGTCTTGCCCGTGCCGCTGAGACCGAAGAACAGCGCCACGTTGCCCGGGTCGTCCGTGGCCACGTTCGCCGAGCAGTGCATCGGGAACACGCCCACGTCCGGCATGTCGTAGTTCATCGCGAAAAAGATCGACTTTTTGATCTCGCCGGCGTACTCCGTGCCGATGATGACGACCTTCTTTCGGCTGAGCGACTGGGCGATGATGACCGGGGAGTTCACGCCCAGCCGCGCCTGCTCGTCGGCGCTGAGACGCCGCCGACCCGCGTTGATGATGGTCCAGTCGTGCTTCCAGTCGGTCGAGCCGCCCGCCGCCCTCGAGCCGGGCTTGATGAACAGCGTCGAAGCGAACAGGCAGTGCCAGGCCTGCTCGGTGACGACCCGCACGCCCAGGCGGTGCCCGGGATCCGCGCCGGCGAAGCCCTCGAAGGTGTACAGGTCCGGGGTGCCGCTCAGGTGCTCGGCGGCGATCTGCTCCAGCAGCTCGAAGTTCTCGGGGCTGATCGGCTTGTTGACCTTGCCCCACCAGATCGTGTCGTGGATGTCCGGCGTGTCTTCGAGGTACTTGTCGTTGGGGCTTCGGCCCGTGCGGTCGCCGGTGAGGCACAGGATCGCCCCGTTCGAGGCCAGCGTCCCCTCGCCCGCGATCAGCGCCCGCTCGACGAGCTCGGCCGCGGGCAGGTTTTTCAGGGCTCTGGACAGATCCAGTTCGTGCAGCGTGGCGTCCGGCATGGCGAAATCTCCGTCTGGGCCGCAAGGATAGCGGCTCGTGCGCCTCCTCTCCACACGCACGCGCGATTGACCCAGGGTCGGCACAGCCCGTATCGTTGACCAGCCCCGGCGCGTATCGGGGCTTTTCGATGGTGGCTGTAGCTCAGTTGGTCTAGAGCACCTGGTTGTGGTCCAGGGGGTCGCGGGTTCGAATCCCGTTAGCCACCCTTATCTCATTGAGAATCGAATGTGCGATCTGCACTCAGTCGCTATCGCCGCGCGCGATTGGCGTTTGGCGCGGGCTTAGTTTCTACGGACAGCCGATGACAAAGGCCTCTTGAAAGCAGAGGAAATCGAACAGGTCGCAGACGAGCGGTCCCGTGCTTGTGTCGCAGTCACACGCGTACGGCTCGCTGCTCACGAAACTATTCTGAAAGCA
>JADFOF010000177.1 GCA_022563015.1 Planctomycetota bacterium | reverse complement strand
CGAACCCCAAGCCGTTGGAGGTGCCGCATGACCCCGCATGGCGGATCCATACATCGCGTGCCAGACAATGTGCGGGCATTTCGTCAAGCGTCACGATACCGCGACGCCGATGAATGCCACCACAGGTCGGCCCCAGGCCGGCCCGCATCATGCCAAGGAAGGCGAAGATGAACCTCAAAACCTACCGTGCAAAGACCATGGCTGACGCGCTGGCCGCGGTGAAGCGTGATCTCGGCCATGACGCCTACATTCTTCATACCAGAACCCAGCGGGTCGGCGGCCTGTTCGGCGTGCTGGGCCGACCCGTGGTCGAGATCACGGCGTCGGATGCGCCCCCTCGACGCCGCAAGCCGAAACGCCCTTCCCACAGGCCGGCGCAGGCAAGGCCGTCCGCAGCGGCAGCCGCGCGTGCATACGCGAGCGCGTCGGGCCAGGGTCCGCGGCGTGACTCGGCGCTGCCGGCCTCGAACGCCCACGTCGCCCCGCCGCCGGCCAAGCAAGCACGCGGGCCGACGGAACCCAAACCCGAATCCACAAGGCCGCCCGAGCGCTTCAAGTCCTCTCATGCGCCGGAACCGGACATCATGACCGTCTGTCGCACCGGTCTGGTTGACATGGACCGCGCCCGGCCGAGTGTCGAGGACGAGATCGCTTCGGTCAAGCGCATGCTCGCCCGGGTGCTGCACAACTCGAACCTGTCCGCGATCGCGCACAAGGGCGCCCAGGACGCCGTGCAGCCGATCGGCCGCCTGACCGATTCCCTGAGCGATCATTATCTCCGCCTGCTCGAGAGCGCCGTGGCGTCCGAGATTGCCGACGAGGTCATCGGCGCCGTGCGCGACGAACTCACGCCACAGGAGTTGGCGGACGGGCAGATCGTGCGGCAGACGGTGCTTCGACACCTCGCGGACATGGTGCCGACGGCGACCGCGGTGCCCCGTGCCGGCCGATGCGAGGACGGTCGGCCCATGACCATCGCGCTCGTGGGGCCCACGGGCGTCGGCAAGACCACGACCGTCGCCAAGCTCGCCGCCTCGTACAAGCTGCGCCATGGCCGCCGGATCGGTCTCATCACGACCGACACCTATCGCATCGCCGCGGTGGATCAGCTCCGCATGTACGCGGACATCATCGGTGTGCCGCTGAAGGTCGCGCTCACGTCCGACGATATGACCACCGCGGTCGAGTCGTTCCGCGACCGCGACGTCATTCTGATCGACACCGCCGGGCGATCGCAGCGAGATCGGCCTCGGATCTCGGAGTTGTCGCGCCTGATCGACGCCGCCCGTCCGCACGAGACACACCTTGTCCTGGCGGGCAACGGCAACGAGAGCGTGCTCATCGAGGCTGCACAGAACTTCGGCGCCGCAAGCCCCAACCGCGTGATCTTCACCAAGCTCGATGAGGCGGTGAACTTCGGCGTGCTGCTGAACGTGGCGCGGCGGGTCTCGCTGCAACTCAGCTACGTCACGACCGGGCAGGAGGTGCCCGACCACATCGAGGTCGGCCGATCCGATCGCATCGCCCGTCTCATACTCGACAGCACGAGCCCGCTCGCCACGGCGACCGCCGGATGACCCGCCTGCACGCCCAACCCACGCGGTCGATCCGCCGGCGCGAGCATACGGATCAGGCGTCGTCCTTGCGCGCGCTCGTATCGGCGTCGCGCGAGATCATTCGGCCCCGGAGCGGTGCTCCCGCCCGACGCGCCCGCATCATCTCCATTGCCTCGGGCAAGGGCGGGGTCGGCAAGACCACCATCGCGGTCAACCTGTGTATCGCGCTCGCCCAGACGCGCACGCGTGTCACACTGCTCGACGCCGACCTGGGAATGGCCAACGCGGACGTGATGTGCGGCATCATGCCGCTGCGGCGTCTCGAGCGTGCTGTGGCGGGCGACGAATCCGCGCGTATGCCACAGTCGCTCTCGGAGCTGGCGATCGACGCGCCGGGCGGGTTCAGGCTCGTCCCCGGGGCCGCGGGTGTCGCGCGCATGGCCGAACTCAGCGGTGAGCAGCGGGCGGTGTTGATCGCCGGCGTGGCGGAACTGGCCGCCGGCACTGACCTGGTCGTCATCGACACCGGTGCGGGGCTCGGCCGGGGTGTGCGCTCGTTCCTGAACATCGCCGACCAGGTGCTGATCATCGCGACCCCTGAGCCGACCTCGATCGCCGACGCCTACGCGCTGATCAAGTGTGTGCTCACCCGACCAGGAAGCGAACTGATCGAGGATCGCATCGGACTGTCCGGCCGGCCGGCGCGCGTGCCCATCAGCCTGATCGTGAACCAGGTCGCCGGGGTCCAAGAGGCTCGGAAAGTGCACACGCGAATCGCATCGGTCTGCGCGCGGTTCCTGAGCTATCCGCTGCCGATGGCCGGATGGATTTCGCAGGACGTTCGGGTTGGCCGGTCTGTGCGGGCTCGGTGCCCGCTTTTGCTGAACTCTCCGAACTGTTCGGCTGCCAAGGACTTGCGACGCATCGCCGCCGAGATCGGTGCTGCACGTGTCCGTGAGCCCGCCCGGGCGGGTCGATTATCAGCACTTGCCCGCTGGACCGGGCTGGGCGTATGACGCGCGAGGATTGCGCGTTTTGCGCGCCCAAAGAAATTCGCGATTCAAGTCAAGTGCTGACCCCGTCGGCACGATGTCGATGACGCAGCCTGTGCGCATCTGGAGGGACTTGCACTCGACATGGGCATCGCCACCAAGACGCTTGCTTCGGTTCTTGCGCTCTCAGCGTTCGTGACGGCGATCGTGGCGGGGGGGTTCGCCGGAAACCCGGCACCGCATGTGCTGAAGATCGCGATTATCAGCATGATTGTGTGTTATATCGTCGGGGTTCTTGTCGGGATGGTCTCGGAGCACGCCGTGACGGAGTACCTCACGGAGTATCGCCGTGCAAGCCCGGTCCCTGACATCGCCTCGGAACTCGACCGCGGCTCCAAGAGACCAGTTGACACGCAGGTCGGACCGTGAGATATGAAAGGACTGTCGCCTTGACTTGCACACGCCGCACATGTGCTATACTGGAGGGCATGGAGCCATGGATGGCTCGCTTCGATGAACGGCAGACTGTGCGGCCCCGTGCGTGCGGTACGACAATCGAGCATTGGTCAAGGAGTAGACCATAATGCCAGCGATCCGATCGTCGTCGAGACTTTCAGCCCGGTCGCGGAATCGATTCCCGGCTCGTCACGCTGAATCCTCGATCGAGAATCATCCCCTGAACGCTCGGCCCGTCACCGAGATCTGGGTTGAATACCAAAAGAAGAAATCGGGAGAACTGCGCAACTTCCTGATGGAGAAGTACTTGCCGCTCGTGCGCTACAACGCCGAGCGGATTTACGCGCGCCTGCCCGACGAGGTCGAGGTCGAGGATCTCATGTCGGCGGGGCTGTTCGGGCTGATGGACGCGATCGACGCGTTCGACCTGGCCCGGGGCGTCAAGTTCGAGACCTACTGCGCCCCGCGGATTCGCGGCGCCATCCTCGACGAACTCCGCGCCATGGACTGGGTGCCCAGGCTCGTGCGCCACCGCACCGCCAAGGTCGAGAACGCCCGGCAGCAGATCGAGATGGGCAGCGGGTATCCGGCGACCGACGACGACGTCGCGCAGCGGCTGGGCGTCAATCCCGAGGAGTTCGAGAAGATCAAGCGAGATTCGTCCTCCGTCTCCACGATCAGCATCACCCGCCGATACACCGCCGACGGCGAGAACGACGTGCGCGAGCTCGACATCACGCGCGACCACGGCGTGGGCAACCCGCTCCGCCAGATGCAGGAGAAGGACCTGCGCGAGCTGGTCACCAAGGGACTCAGCAGGGCCGAACGCCTCATCGTCATCCTCTATTACTACGAGGGCATGACCATGAAGGAGATCGGCGCCACGCTCGACCTGTCCGAGTCCAGGGTCAGCCAGATGCACAGCTCGATCCTGGCCCGGCTCAAGGCCCACATGCAGCACCGCACCCGGGAGCTGGTTTCCGCGGAGTAAGCGCGAGGAGCCGTCGCGGCCGGGGCGTACAATCCTGCGTGAATCGTGCCGGGACACCTGCAGTCGCCGCCTATATCGCCCTGGGCTCCAATATGGGAGACCGGCGAGGCTGCATAGATGGTGCAATCGCATCTCTGCGCCGCGTGCCCGGCGTAACGGTCGAGGCGGTGTCGTCGCTGATTGAGACCGAACCGGTGGGGCCGATCGCACAGCCGATGTTTCTCAACGCCGTGTGCCGCGTCGCGACCACGCTCACGCCGCGAGAATTGCTGACCGACATGCTGCGTATCGAGCGATCGTTTGGTCGGCGGCGTGATCGAAAGGCGAGGTGGGGGCCTCGGACGCTCGATCTCGATCTTATTCTGTATGCCGACATGGTGATCGCGGAGGATGATCTGATCGTGCCGCACCCGCGGCTGCACGAACGCGCGTTCGTGCTCGAGCCGCTGAGCGAGATCGCGCCCGATGTCATGGTGCCGGGGACAAAGGGCCGGGCGTCGGCTACCGTTTCCGTATTACTCGAGACACTGATCGGCGATCGTGCCTCGTCGGCGAATCGCCTTCCACTATGCCCGTGAGCATTCTCCCACCCAGGTTGCCCGGCATCGCCCGCGCCAGATCGACGGTCCTGGTCGCGTGGCTGGGGTGCGCTTCCATTGCGATCGCTCAGGAGATGGATGATCCCGACCCGCTGCCGCCGCCGCCGGTGTTTCTCGAAGCACTCCGGGGCGCGTACCGGGACGGGCCGATCGGCGAGCACGTCAGGATCACCGTGGAGGATTCGCTCGGTCGCAAGTCGGTGCGTCGGCTGAAGCTGTATCTCGACGCCGATCCCGCCGCCCGCGATGCCTCGCTGCGGATCGAGTTCGACCCGCTGGAGGTGTGGTGGGGGGGTGGCGAGCTGGTCGCGGTGACGAATCGCAACGAGACGGTCTACTACTCGATGCTGCTGCCGGGCCCGCCTGACCTGCCCACGATGTCGTCCGCGTTGCGCCCGCTGCCCCTGCCGCAGTTGCAATTGGCATTCTCCGCCGATCGCGGGTTGTCTCTCCCGACGCCCTACACCCCGCACACGGTCTGGACTGTCGCGAGGCTGACCGACGCGCAGCTCGGCCGGGGCGAGGTCGTCGAGATCGAGGGTGTCAGCGATGGCCGCGAGGTTCGGCTCTGGATCGACCCGCAGTCCGATCGTTTGATCCGTCTGCGCGCGCAGATCGGCCCTTCAGAAGATCCGGCGGCTCTGACGCTCGAAATCGAGTGCAGAGCGTTCGACCCACCGGCCCCATCGGGCTGGCGGATCGACACGATTGGTCGCTGGCCCGTCACCTCAATCGTCGATCTTCAGCCGCGGCGCCCCCCCGTGCGCGCGGGCGAACTGACGCCGGAGATCGAGCTGTTCGACAGCGACACCATGCCCTGGAGACTCTCCAACGTCCTCGCCGAATCGTCGGGAGAACCCGAAGGAAGGCCTCACGCACTCGCACTCATTCTCTTTCGCCACGACGCCGACGAGCAGATGCAGGACGGGTTTCTCAACGCGGCCGGCTCGGCGATTCGAGCCATCGACGTTCTGTGCAATCGCCCGCTGGCGCGGCGAACGGATGAGCGGCTGGTCGAGCCCGGACGGACGCATCCGTGGCGGCTGGCAGTGCACGCCGGCGTCGTGTTCAATCTGGGCGACTATTCGCCGCTGCGGTATCGCGAGTTGGCGCCCCGATGGGCCGAGCAAATCGGCGCGCCGGGCACGCTGCTGTGGGATCATTCGCCGAGCCGATCGATCGGCTGGTTCGATGACGCCGCCGGCGCCCTGCTCATTCTGGTCGGGCCGGATCGCACGCTCCTGATGGTCGAGCCGCTTGATGCGGATTCGGACGGTGCCGAGCTGGCCGATCGCATTGACGCGGCGCTGCGTCGGGCGCATCCACCCCAGTCCAT
>JADFOF010000176.1 GCA_022563015.1 Planctomycetota bacterium | reverse complement strand
ACTCGCTGGGGCGGATCACCGTCGGCGAGCGGACGATCATCAGCCAGTACGCGCACCTGTGCGCCGGGACGCACGACCACACGGATCGGCGCTTCCCGCTCATCCGCGATCCGATCGAGATCGGGCCCGACGCCTGGATCGGGGCCGACGCCTACGTGGGGCCGAACGTCAAGGTCGGCCGCCTGTCGGTGCTCGGCGCGCGCTCGAGCACGTACAAGGACCTGGCGCCCGAGACGGTGTACGTGGGCAACCCGTCGCACGCGTTGAAGAAGCGCGAGTTGCACTAGAGGCGTCCGTCGACGCTTCGCGGAGTTCGAGCTTTGGACGCAATCTGCAACAACGAACCGGTCATCCTGATCGGCACACAGCGCTCGGGCACGACCTGGCTGGGTCGGATTCTCTCGAACGATCGTGACGTGGCGTACTGGCCCGAGCCGCGGCACATATGGACCCACGGCAACGCGTACCGCAAGGACGACATCCTCTCCGCGGAGGACGCGACGCCGAAAATCAGGGCTTGGATTCGACGCAAGGTCGAGCGGTTCGTGAGACGCCGCGGGAAGCGCCGGCTGCTGGAGAAGACCCCGAGCAATTGTCTGCGCCTGCCGTTCGTGCGCGCGGTCTTCCCCGAGGCGAGGATCGTGCTGTTGATTCGCGATGGACGAAGCGTTCTCAACTCGACAGATCGGATCCTGGAAGCGGGGGTGCCGACGCACCGAATCGTGCAGCGGGCGATGGAGACGCCGCTCAGCGAATGGCCGGCGTACGTGCCCCGCACCGTCTCGACGCTCAAGCGGAAGATCATGCGACAGAAGCTCAGCTATTGGGGGCCGCGCCCGCCCGGTTGGCAAGAGTGGCTCGCCGTCCACACGCCCATCGAGGTGCTCGCCCGACAGTGGTCCGCGACGATCACTCGTGCCGTGGAGGACGCCGAGGGCGACCCGGGCGTGTTGAAGATCCGGTATGAGCGGCTCGTGCGGACGCCGGACGCGGAAATGCGTCGGCTCGTCGAGTTCTGTCGGCTGACGGACGGCGACGCACTGGTGCAGCGTGCGTCCGAGTCGGCCCGAGCGGACCGCGCCGACGCCTGGAGATCCGAGGTCGAGCCCGCGCAGTTGGAGTCAGTCCGATCGATCCTCGAGCCGGCCTTGAACCGGGTGGGGTACCAATGGTGACATGCGTGAAAACCCGCCGCGCTCCCGCTGCCCCCGTTTTTAGCCTATGATTGGTGTGAATCGGGAAGCCGAGTGGTGCTCCGAGCACGCCGAATCGGCGGGACAAGGCGGACGTCGCCTGCCGGACATGCGGAATCCGGCGAGGTCCATTCCGGAGAAAGCAATCGCCCGCATGACCGTTCGCCCCCCCCCATTCATGATGCCCTTCCTCCGCTCCGCGAAGCTCGCGACGCTGCGCCGGCGGGCAAACTCGGCGGCGCGCGGGCCATCGCCCGCGGACGACGCTCCGGCGCGGGCGTGCGGGTTCGTGGTCGGTGCGGGGCGTTCAGGCACGACGATCCTCGGCGAGATCCTGTCGGCGCATCCTGGGATTCACTACCTGTTCGAGCCGTACCACCTCTGGGCCGCCGTCGAGCCGCGCACAGATGTGACAAACCTGCACATCCGCGTCGACGGCCGGTTCATGATGACCGAGCGCGACGCGACGGAGGAGGTCCGGCGGCGGTTTCGCCGCCTCGTATCCGCGATGGGACGCGACGGACAGCTTCTGGTCGAGAAGACTCCCCACAATGTCGCGCGGATCGGGTTCCTCGAAGTCCTCGCGCCCGGGTCGCGGTACGTGCACCTGGTGCGAAACGGCGTGGACGTGGCCCGATCCGTGGACCGGATCGCCTCCGCGAACCGCTACCGCATGGCGGGCAAACCCGACTACAACCAGTGGTGGGGCGAGCATGGCGTCAAGTGGGCGGCGCTGGCCCGCGACGGGGCCGACGCCGGGTACTTCCCCGACGAGGTCGACCTGCTCACCACCCACGCGCAGCGCGGAGCCTACGAGTGGATCGTGAGCCTGGGCGAGGCTGATCGGTGGCGGGATCGCCTCGGAGAGCGGCTGGTGGAGATCACCCTCGCGGGGCTGATCGGCGACGCCCCACGCACGCTCGGGCGGATCTGCGAACTGTTCGGGATCGATGTGCCGGCGGCGTGGCTGGCGCACGCGCAGGAGAGGCTCCGGCCGGAACGGCGAATCGGGGGCGCGGCCCTCGCGCTCCCGCCGGCCATCCGCGAGCGGTTCAACGAGTTGCAGGATCGCTACGGGTTTGAGGGCCGAGCGACGGCGATGGGTTGATCGCCGACGCCGCGATTCTGTACGCATACCATTCGGGAGCAGGAAATCCCCGGGGGGTGCCAGATCGGCAGCCCGGTTTGAAAGATGGCTGCCCGACGCCCGCCGGTGGGGGCGATCGAGGTGGATTCTGCCGCTGCTGGGTCCATTCGGCGAGATTGGGCAACTGGCACCGGGTGTGCAACCGATACATGCACGCGCCCATGCCGCGCCGACTGGTGGTTTTCCCGTGAACGGGGAATTCGCCCGCCGGGTCGGCGGTGGACAGCGTATGGACAGGTGGGTTCCTTCTCGGACTGGACGGCGACGGAACCCACGCACGACAGACTCCCAGCAAGGGGGCGGATGCGATGTTTGAGCGATTTACCGATCGAGCCCGCAAAGTGATGGCCCTGGCCAACCAGGAGGCCCAGCGCTTCAACCACGAGTACATCGGCACCGAGCACATCCTGCTCGGGCTGGTCAAGGAGGGCTCGGGCGTCGGCGCCAACGTGCTCAAAAACCTCGAAGTGGACCTGCGCAAGGTTCGGCTCGAGGTCGAGCGGCTGGTCAAGGCCGGCCCCGAGATGGTCACCATGGGCAAGTTGCCCCAGACCCCGCGGGCCAAGAAGGTCATCGAGTACGCCATCGAGGAGGCCCGGAGCCTCAACCACAACTACGTCGGGACCGAGCACCTGCTGCTCGGGCTCTTGCGTGAGCACGACGGGGTGGCAGCCCAGGTGCTGCGCAACCTCGGGCTCAAGCTGGACGAGGTCCGCGAGGAGGTGCTCAACCTGCTCGGGGCCGGGACCGAGACCGACGAAGGGGCCGCGGCCAGCGTCGGGGGAGGGGGCCCGAGCACCGAGGGTCGGCGTGGCAAGAGCCGAACTCCCGCCCTGGATTCCTTCGGCCGCGACCTGACGGAGCTGGCCAAGGAGGACACCCTGGACCCGGTGATCGGTCGGCAGCCCGAGATCGAGCGCGTGGTGCAGGTGCTGTGCCGGCGTACGAAGAACAACCCGGTGCTGCTGGGCGAGGCCGGCGTGGGCAAGACCGCCATCGTCGAGGGGCTGGCCCAGCTGATCATCTCGAACGAGGTGCCGGAGATCCTGCACGGGCGGCGGATCGTCGTGCTCGACCTGGCCATGATGGTCGCGGGGACGAAGTACCGAGGGCAGTTCGAGGAACGGATCAAGGCGGTGATGAACGAGGTCCGCCGGGCCAAGAACGTCATCCTGTTCATCGACGAGCTGCACACGCTGGTCGGTGCGGGCGGGGCCGAGGGCGCCATCGACGCGTCCAACGTGCTCAAGCCGGCCCTGGCGCGGGGCGAGATCCAGTGCATCGGGGCCACGACCTTCGACGAGTACCGCAAGTACATCGAGAAGGACGCGGCCCTGGCGCGTCGATTCCAGTCGATCACGGTCGATCCACCCAACCACGAGCAGACGATCGAGATCATCAAGGGGCTGCGCGATCGGTACGAGCAGCACCACCGCGTGAAAATCACCGACGAGGCGGTGCGGGCCGCGGTCGAATTGTCCGGTCGGTACATCACCGGGCGCGTGCAGCCGGACAAGTCGATCGACGTGATCGACGAGGCCGGGGCCCGGGTGCGGATCCTGAGCATGGCCAAGCCGCCGGACCTGGCCGACCTCGAGACAGAGATCGAACGCCTCAGCGTCGAGAAGGACGAGGCTGTCAAGGCCGCCGACTATGAGCGCGCCGCCGAGCTGCGCGATCAGACCGAGCAGGCCAAGAAGAAGAAGGACGAGATCCAGCAGAAGTGGCGTGAGCAGGCCAAGGAGATCAGCGGCACGGTTGACGAGGATGTTGTGGCCGAGGTGGTGTCGCGCATGACCGGCGTGCCGCTGCAGCGTCTGGAGAGCGAGGAGGCCGGCCGCCTGCTCAATCTCGAGGCGGAACTTCACAAGATGGTCATCAGCCAGGACGAAGCCGTCACAACGGTGGCCAAGGCGATCCGCAGGGCCCGGGCCGGGCTCAAGGACCCCAAGCGGCCGATGGGCTCGTTCATATTCGTCGGCCCGTCGGGAGTTGGCAAGACGCTGCTGTCCAAGGCGCTGGCGGAGTTCATGTTCGGCGACGCGGAGGCGCTGGTGCACCTGGACATGAGCGAGTACATGGAGAAGCACAACGTCAGCCGACTGGTCGGCGCGCCGCCCGGGTATGTCGGGTACGAGGAGGGGGGCCAGCTCACCGAGCGCATCCGCCGACGCCCCTACGCCGTCATCCTGCTGGACGAGGTCGAGAAGGCCCACCCGGACGTCTTCAACATGCTGCTGCAGATCATGGAGGAGGGTCGGCTGACCGACTCGTTCGGTCGGCACGTCGATTTCCGCAACACCATCCTCATCATGACCAGCAACATCGGGGCGGACCTGATCAAGGGCGGCGGCGGGTTCGGGTTCGGCAAGCGCTCCGGCCAACAGGACTACGAGAACGTCAAGTCGATCCTCATGAAGGAGATCGAACGGTTCTTCCGCCCCGAGTTCATCAACCGCCTCGACGACGTGATCGTCTTCCGCGCCCTCACCAAGGACGACCTGATGCTCATCGTCGAGTTCGAGGTGGGCAAGGTGTCCGAGCGGCTGGCGGGCAAGGGCCTCAGGCTCGAACTCGAACAGAGCGCCAAAGACTTCCTCATCGAGAAGGGGTACAACCCGGACTTCGGCGCACGCCCGCTCCGCCGCGCCATCGGCACCTTCATCGAGGATCCGCTCTCGGAGATGCTGCTCGCCGGCGAGGTCGGCCGCGACAACGTCATCAACGTCTCGCACAAGGACGAGGCCGAGAACCTCTTCTTCGAGCACCACCGCGAAGAGCCGCCCAAGGACGACAAGCCGGAGCCGGTCGAGAAGGCGAGCGCCCAGAGCACGTAACGAGCGCTGCGCGGCTTGGACTCAACTGCCGGCGGACAGTGGCTCCCGTTTCGATTCACCAAAGCCCAGCCATTGCAATGGCTGGGCTTTGGCGCGTCCGCACCGTGTGCGTCGTTCACCCGGGGGCACCGCGTCCGCGATCGGCGCGCACAAAAAACCACCCGGGCGACGGGCCCGGGCGGCTGCAATTGACAGGAGAAGAAATCCTCGCGATCAGCCGCGACGGCGGCGTGTCGCTACCAGCCCGCCCAGCCCGAGCAGCACCGCTGCGCCCGGCGCGGGAACCAGGGAGAGAACCAACCCGTTCGACACCGCACCCGCGGTGTTGAAGCTGAACTGCGCGTCGCCGAAGCCGACGCCGCCGTCCTGGTACCCGATCGTGGCGCTGCCGCCAGTATTGGCACGCGCGGACGCCACGTCGCGGTACAGGAACTGTGCCAACGACGCTCCAGAGCTGTGCACCTGGAGCTGGAACGTCACGGTATCCTGGCTGCCGAAGAAACCAGCGCGTTCCCACTGCACGACGAGCGTACCACCAATATCCTGCCAATAGATCTGGCCGTTGGTGCCGCTGGACGTGTTGATGTCGTCCCAGAACGCTGCGAGCGACTGATCACCGCCGAACATGCTGGTGGACGGGATCGTCTGATTCGTAAAACCAAGGCTGAGCCCGGATCCGCCGAAGCGCACGGCGCCGTTGCTGCCCACGCGGGCACCGGCACCGAACACCGCGTTGCTGGATGTGGACGCGATATTCACTTCGCCGTCGTCCGAG
>JADFOF010000175.1 GCA_022563015.1 Planctomycetota bacterium | reverse complement strand
CGCACCACGCCCACAATGAGCCCCGCGCCCACCCACACAACGCACAGACCGAGCACGAGCAGCGCTGCACGGGATCGCGAGAGCCAGTAATTCGCTAGTGCATAGCGTGGGTTGCTGCGACGGACAACAACCTTGAGCGAACCCTCTGGCGTGCTCACCCTTCGAATCGTTCGATCCGACGATTCACGCCCGAGCACCTCCGTTACATCGAGTCCGAGCAGGCCTTTCGGCCAGCCGCCGCCGGCGTCGGCGAACGTGGTATCAAACGTGCTCGCCCAGCCGAACACGAGGCAGTCCCGCGAATCCCGGGGCGTCGCGACGGTGGCGTCGAGGATCGCGCGGGCCAGCGATGCCTCGCCGGAGACCTGCTCGCCGAGCTCATCGATGTCGGCCAGCGTCAGAATCGTTCGCGCGCCGGCACTGATCAGTGTCTGAGGAATCGGGAAACTCTCACCGGGATCGATTCTTTGACGAATCGATGCGCCAATCATGATAAGGGAGGCCAGCGCCGCGACCGCGAATGGCATGTTGCGACCCAGCCGGTCTCGTAACCGTGAGCCGCCGACGCTGGCCAGCCCCACCACGAACACGAACCACCTCAGCACGCGGCCGACACCCCACATCGCGATCAGCACCAGCAACGGCTCCGCCAGCGCTCTGGTGTTGATCACGAACGTCTCGCGCCGCCCATGCTCGTCGATCCGCTCTGCTACATAGACCCAGTCCCGCCACCACTTCTGCGGGGGCGGCCTCCCGATCGGCGATGGACTCATTCTGGTGTAGACATCGTAGACATCGTCGTAGAGGGCGCTGTATCGGTATATCACAAAGGCCGAGGGCCAGCCATAACGCCGGAATTCCCATCGTGCGCCCGATGCCGGGACGAAAGTCACCGCGAGCACCCAGTGGCGGAGCACCTCAGGACGCTGCAAGTCGGCGGTGTAGAGGTCGCCCAGCAATCTTCCGTCGGCGATCTCGCCCGACGCGTACCGCTCGACATCGCCACGCGTGAATCGGTGGGCCGGGAACTCGGGCATCGCACCGCCTGCCGGATACACTAATGGCACCGGCAGGACGGGCCAGGCGAGCCAGTTCCGCCACACGATCCAGGCGATCGCGGTCAGCAGGGTGGCGAGCTGGACCAGCCGGCGATGCCGCACCAGCCACGGCGTCGGTGGCGTCCGCTCTGCGCGGGGTGCGGCGCACTCGGGGCAGACCTGGTTTGATTGTGCAACGCCGTTCATGCCGCATCCTGTGCCGGACGGGGGGTGAGGTCGATCAGGAGTCTACCTCCGGCACCGCCGAGGGTTTCGGCTCCGGGTACCACCCGTGTGCGCACGAAAACGCCCACGATCGATCGTGGGCGTGGAGTGGGTCGTAGGTTGCTGCCGAGCTCTCAGGCAGCCTCGGTTTCCGGGACATCGCCCGCGTCGCCCGAATCCGTCGAATCGTTCGAATCGACCGAGGCCGTCTTGACCTCAGCGGAGGCCGGAATCGGCGGCAGGGCCGTGAACGACGTGGACGGCACCTCCGGGTGCTCCATGCCCGCGCTGTACTCGGCGTTGCTGAACCCGAGGATCGGGTAGAACGCGAACCCGAAGAACGCAAGTCCGATGCCGAAGCCCGGTCCCTTGCCGAACGCCTTGGCCACACCGATGCCGACGGCGATGGAGGCGAAGATGTTCACCACGGGCACCAGGAACAGAATAAACCACCACGCGGGCCTCTGCGCGATTCTGAGCAGCACGAAGAGGTTGTAGATCGGAACGACCGCGGCCCAGCCGGGCTGACCCGCCTTGGTGAACGTCCGCCACAGTCCCGCGACGAAGACGACGATCAGGGCCAGGAAGAGCCATCCTTCGAAGCCGAAGTCCGAGCTCGATTGTGCCAGAATTGCGGCAACGCTGAGATTCATGTCCTGCACTCCCATTGTGTGGTCCACCAGGCCGGTGGGCGCGAGCCCAAGTCCAGCCGGACGCCCAACCTCGTCGTATCGACCCAATCCCCCGCCCGCTTCACCCCCAGCCGCCCGAGCGGGCAAAGGACCTGAGTTTCCGCTGATAAAGGTGAAATACAATGCGCGGCATCCTCAGGACCGCGCGCTATTCCTGCTCCAGAACCGCCATGAAGGCTTCCTGTGGGATCTGGACCGAGCCGACGGATTTCATGCGCGACTTGCCCTTCTTCTGCTTTTCGAGCAGCTTGCGCTTGCGCGTCACGTCCCCGCCGTAGCACTTTGCGGTCACGTCCTTGCGGAAGCCCTTGATGGTCTCGCGTGCGATGATCTTGCCGCCGATCGCCGCCTGCAGCGGGATCTCGAAGTTGTGGCGCGGGATCTGTTTTCGCAGGCGCATGAGCAGGTGTCGGCCTCTTTGTTGAGCCCGGTCGCGGTGGATGATGACCGCCAGCGCGTGCACGGGCTCGCCGTTGATGAGGATGTCGATCTTGACGAGATTGTCTTTCCGGTAATGCGTGATGTCGTAGTCCATCGTGCCGTAGCCCGCGGTGATGCCCTTGAGCTTGTCGTAGAAGTCGTAGATGATCTCGGCCAGCGGGATCTCGAACGTGAGCATGTCGCGCGTGTCCGAGACGTACATCTGGTTCTTGAAGGTGCCGCGGCGGTCCATGCAGAGCTTCATGAGGTCGCCGATGTGCTTCTTGGGCGTCATGATCTCGACCTTGCAGACCGGTTCCTTGAACGCTTCGATGACGCCGGCGTCGGGCAGGTCGGCCGGGTTGTGCACCTCGATGGTCTTGATCTTGCCGCCCTTGCCGCGCACGTCTACCTCGTACGAGACGGTCGGCGCCGTCTGGATGATGTGAACGCCGCCCTCGCGTTCGAGGCGCTCCTGGATGATGTCCATGTGCAGCAGCCCCAGAAACCCGCAGCGAAAGCCGAAGCCCAGCGCCTCGGAGTGGACGGCCTGGTAGGTGAACGACGAGTCGTTGAGGCGGAGCTTCTCCATGGCCCGGCGGAGCTCCTCAAAGTCGGCGCCCTTGCCCGCGGTGTCGGTCGCGGGGTAGAAGTCGCAAAAGACCATCTGGTGCGGCGGCTCGTACCCTTCGAGCGGCTCAAGGGCCGGGTCCGCGTCGATGGTGATCGTGTCGCCCACCCGTATATCGCCGAGCATCTTGATCGCGGCGATGAGGTACCCGGTCTCGCCGGCGCCGAGCGCGTCCACCTTTGTGGGCTTGGGCGTGTGCTTGCCCAGCTCGGTGACGTTGAACGTCCGATCGAGCCCCATCATCCGGATCTTGTCGCCGACCTTCAGTCGCCCGTCAAAGACGCGCACGTACACCACCACGCCGCGGTAGTCGTCGTAGATCGCGTCGAAGATGAGCGCCCGGGCTTTGTCGGTGAGCGGATCCCGCGGCGGCGGAAACTTGGTGCAGATGGCCGCCAGCAGCGCGTCGATCCCCTGCCCGGTCTTCGCGGACACCTCGATGCAGTCTTCCGCCGGCAGCCCCAGCACCTGCTCGATCTCCATCGCGATCTCGTCCGGGCGGGCCGTGGGAAGGTCGATCTTGTTGAGCACGGGGATGATTTCGAGGTTCTGCTCGATGGCCAGGTAGGCGTTGACCACGGTCTGGGCCTCCACGCCCTGAGCCGCGTCCACCACCAGGATCGCGCCCTCGCACGCCTTGAGCGATCGCGAGACCTCGTACGAAAAATCGACGTGCCCCGGCGTGTCGATGAAGTTGAGCATGAAGTCTTCGCCGTCGTGCCGATGGTGGACGGTGACGGCCGAGGCCTTGATCGTGATCCCCCGCTCGCGCTCGAGGTCCATCGAGTCGAGCAGTTGTTGCCGAGCCTCGCGGTCGGAGACGGCGTGGGTGGCCTGCATGAGTCGGTCGGCCAGCGTGGACTTGCCGTGGTCGATGTGGGCGATGATGGAGAAGTTGCGGATTTCGGTCACGAGTGCGGAGGCTCCGTCTGTTTACGATCCGGGACACTGTGCGATCGAGTCGGTGCCGCGACCATCGAGTGGCGAAATGGTAGGTGCGGGCCGTGCGCCAAACGTGTGTCGGCCTCGAGCCGCCGTGTCGCGATGGGCCGGCATCGCCGGCGGGACCCGGTGTCGAGGGCCGGCGTGATCGGTGAAGGGGATGTCGGGCGGATCGCTCATCTTCCGGGACGGCTGGACCTGACGTAGGATTGGCCAAAGGATGACGTGATGTCAACGGACCTGCCCCGCCCCATAGAACGAATACTGGTCGCCACCGGCCTCACGCCCGAGTCCGTCGGGGGCGTCCTCATCGCCAGGTGGCTCGCCGGCGCCCTGAACGCCAAGCTCAACGCCGCCCACATCATCGAGCCCATCTCCAAAGCCATGGAAAGGGCGGTCCCGGGCCTTGGCGACGCGAACGAAAAGAACGCCCGCGAGGAGCTCGAAGTCTTCGCTCGATCGCACGGCCTGGGCGACACGGTCAAGCTGACCGTGCTCCGGGGTTCGCCCGCCCAGGAGATCGTCAACCTTCGGCATGATCTGGGCTCGGACCTGCTGGTCATCGGTCGCTATGGCAAGGGCGGGCTCAAGAGCGGTCGTATCGGGAGTATCGCCGATCGGCTCGTGCGCAAGTTCCCCGTCAGCGTCCTTGTGGTTCCGCCGAACTTCAGGGGCGAGTACAAGACCATCGCGGTCGCGTCGAACTTCGAGGAGGAGTCCGACATCGCCCTTCGGCGTGCGTTCACGCTCTGCGCGTCGCTTGGGATCGGCGAGGTCGTCCTGCTGCACTCGTATGTCGTGCCCGCCGGCTACACCGCGGTCTGCTCGTGGGAGGAGGCGTGCAAGCGTATCGAAGCCGTCGCAGAAGATGATGCGAAGGAGATGATCGAGCGCGTCAAGGTCGATTATCCCGATGCGCCCAGTGTCCGTGTGGTGATCGGCGAGGGGCCTGCCTCTGCGAAGGTTCCGGCGATGGCGAGGGACAACAACATCGACCTGCTCATTCTGAGCACCCACGGCCGATCGGGGCCGGCGTTCATGCTCCTTGGCCAGACCACCGAGCGCATCCTCCAGCACGCGACGTGCTCGGTGTGGGCGGAGAAGAGCCCGGGGCTGGAACAAGGCATCCTCGCGGCCATGAAAGAGATATTCAAGTAGCGCATACTTGTGTCCAACGCCGCCGAAGGATCCGATTACAGAGCCCTCTGCGCAAGCAGGGGGTCCCTCTTTGCAACACACGCACCGCGAAAACGACTCCCACCGTTGGGGGCTCGGTTACAAGACGAAGTGGACCCCCTGCTCGCGCAGGGGGCTCTGTATGTCGAGACTTGATACGACCGATCAGCGCCGGGTCGCGATGATCTCGTAGACCTGCGGCAGTGCGAAGAACGTGTCCGGGTCGTTGGCGGCGTCGTGCCACTGCTCGAAAAACTCGTCGCACTCCGCCTCGGTGATAAACCCGCCCTCGACCAGCCGCGGCGCAAAGGTCGTCCAGAAGCTGTCGGGCCAGTCCCACATCTGGTTGCAAGGTCTGGCGATACGCTGATCGACATCGAGGTAGGTCATCTCGAAGCCGTGCTCGCGCAGCAGCCCGGGCATTCGGCCCATGACGTCCGGGTCGCCGCCCGAGGCTGTCCAGCTCTGCGCGGCGGCGTCTCGCAGTCGATCGAACGCGGGACGGGTCGGTGTGAGCCTCATGCCCGCGTAGTTGAAGTAGTCCTGGATGATGAACCGGCCGCCCGGCCGAAGCAGCGTGTGCACGTCGCGCACCACGCGCTCGGGGCCTGGAACAAAGCACAGCACCCACCGCGCGTACGCGATCTCAAACGCCGACTCTTCGCTTCCCAGGACGGTCGTGAGGCTCTGGACATCGCCCTGGAGGGCGTGGAACTGAGGCAGATTGCGGGCGACGGCCTGCGCGTTCGCGTGCTCGACGAAATCGTGCGATTCGTCCACGCCCACGACGCGCCCGCTCGGGCCGACGATCATCGCCATGTCCAGCCCGGCGTACCCCGG